>NZ_JBQQBY010000008.1:0-221970 GCF_052246385.1 Streptomyces sp. 8N616
GTGGGGCAGGAGCTGATCAAACTTGGCCTTCAGAGCCGCAACGGAGACCCGGTCGACCGTACGCGCAGCCATACCTTCAGTGTTCCGCCAACACCCGCCCACCGAGCACTAATTGAAATACAGGCCCTGGGCAAGCGGGCCAACTGTCAGGTCGCCGTCAGCGTGCATGCGGCCACCGACACCGCATCGTGCCCGCTGGAGTGGGAGCTGTTCCTGCCGGAGGAATGGGCCAGTGATGACAAGCGGCGGCAGGCCGCCGGGGTGCCCGACGAGGTCGGGCATGTGTCCAAGACCCACCTGGCACTGGGCCTGCTGGACCGGCTCGCCGCGGGCGGGCTGGCCGTGCCCGTGATCGTGGCCGACGCCGGATACGGCCGCAGCGTCTCCTTCCGTCTCGCCCTGGAGGAGCGCGGCTGGTCATACGTGGTGGCCGTCGACCCCAAGGAGATCGCCCGCCCGGCCACGGCCGAGCCGTATCAGCCCGCCTACGGCGGGCTGGGGCCGCCCACCCTGCCTCGCTATCGCCAGGCGGCCCGGCCCCTGCCCGACCTCATCGACCCCGGGACCTGGTTCGAACCGGTCACCTGGCGCCAGGGCAGCAAGGGCACGATGACCTCGCGCTTCGCCGTGCTCCAGGTGCGGCCCTCGGGCAAGGAAGCCTGCCGCGCCGCCCAGGAACAGGCCGGCGGACGCAGCCGGTGGGACGGAGTGTTGCCACTGCGGACCCTGCTGGTGGAACAGCCCGAGGAAGCAGCGGAGCCGACGGGCTATTGGATGACCAACCTGCCCGCCACCACGCCCGTCGCGGACCTGGTGCGGTGGGCCAAGATGCGCTGGCGCATCGAGCACGACTACCGCGAACTCAAGCACGGCCTGGGCCTGGACCACTTCGAAGGCCGCACCTGGCGCGGCTGGCACCACCACGTCACCCTCGTCACCGCCGCCCAGGCCTTCCTCACCCTCCGGAGGCTTGACCCAAAAGTCCCCACACCGGCCTGACCCTCTACCAAGTCCTCGACACGCTTCAGGACCTGCTGCGGTGCTGGACCGGCACCTGCACCACCTGCGTGCCGCCCCCTACACAGACCCAGAGCCAGAACCTAACGAAGCACTACTAGGGCGTAGTGCAGTCCATCGCGTTGAACGGGATCCATGCAACCGTCCACCGCGCCACCGGGCGCGGGGGGTATCCGTGTCCGCTCACCCTGCAGGCGGGGGTACGCGCCGTCCCCGAGGACCGTCGATCCCTGGCAGTGCGCGGCCCGTCCCGAGTCTCGCCAGGCCCTCGCATCGCCGGTGGTGCCGGGACCGGGCGGGCAGCGGCCATAGACTGGCATGAGGCGCGCCGGGAGCATCGCTACTCTCCGCTATGCAGCCAGGTCAACTGACACACACTCAGAAAGTCAGCAAAGAGTCAGCATGAGTCCGACCAGGCATGGTTACACCCGACCGCATCTGCGCATACACTGACGGTCCCCGAGATGCCCTATGACCTGCGAGAATGCAGCTAGAGAGCCGATCCGGCAGGGTGAGGAGCGCTCCCCGTGTTCTACTACGTGCTCAAGTACGTGCTCCTGGGGCCGCTGTTGCGGCTGCTGTTCCGGCCGCGGATCGAGGGCCTGGAGCACGTGCCGGATGAGGGTCCGGCGATCGTCGCGGGCAACCACCTGTCGTTCTCCGACCACTTCCTGATGCCGGCGATCCTGCCGCGCCGGATCACCTTCCTCGCGAAGGCGGAGTACTTCACAGGGCCCGGCCTCAAGGGCCGGCTCACCGCGTTCTTCTTCCGCAGCGTCGGCCAGATCCCCGTCGACCGCTCCGGCCGCACGGCCGCCCAGTCCGCGATCGCCGAGGGCCTGGGCGTCCTGGGGAAGGACGAGCTGCTGGGCATCTATCCCGAGGGCACCCGGTCGCACGACGGGCGCCTCTACAAGGGGCGGGTGGGCGTGGCGGCCATGGCGCTCAAGGCGGGCGTCAAGGTCGTGCCCTGCGCGATGGTCGGCACCTTCGAGATCCAGCCGCCCGGCCGCGTCGTCCCCCGTCTCGGGCGGGTGACCATCCGCTTCGGGGAGCCCATGGACTTCTCCCGCTACGCGGGCATCGCCGACGAGCGCGCGGCGCTGCGCGCGGTGACCGACGAGATCATGTACGAGATCCTGCGGATGTCCGGGCAGGAGTACGTCGACCGGTACGCCACGGATGTCAAGGCCGAGCAGGCGGCCAAGGCCGCGCAGACGGCACGGCACAGGCCCCGCCTCCTGCGCCGCTGACCGCGGCACCACCGCGTTGTGGGCATTCGTTCCTCCCCCAGCTACCGCTGGGAGGTGCCCCCAGGCGGAACGGGTGGGCACAACGCGGCCACCGGCCCGCAGGCGCGTACGAAACGGCCGAGCCCGGCGGTTGGCGCATCGCCCCCGGTGCGGCCCGGTGGCCGGGGTGTGGCCACCCGTTCCGCCCTGAGGAACGAATGCCCACACCCCGGCCGTACGCCTCAGTGCATGGCGGGCAGGTCGGCGGCGTCCGCCTTCGCCTTCGCGGCGGCCGCGGCCGGCTTCGGCGTGGCGTGCGGCGCGCACGTCACGTCCTCACCGTCGACCGTGCCCTTCAGCAGGTAGGCGTCGACCCGGTCGTTGATGCAGGAGTTGACCAGGCCGGTGACGCCGTGGGAACCCGCGTCCTTCTCCGTGATCAGGCGCGAGCCCTTGAGGCGCTGGTGCAGCTCGACGGCGCCTTCGTACGGGGTGGCGGCGTCGCGCTCGGACTGCACGATGAGCACCTGCGGCAGGCCCTTGCCCGTACGCACCTCGAGCGGCGTGTGCTGCGGACCGCCCCAGGTGGCGCACGGCAGGTTCAGCCAGGCGTTGGACCAGGTCAGGAAGGGGTGGTCGCGGTGCAGCCGGGTGTTGTCCCGGTCCCACTTCTTCCAACTGGTCGGCCACTTGGCGTCCGCGCACTCGACCGCGGTGTAGACGGCGTTGCCGTTCTCCGAGGCGGTGTTGCCCGCGGTGTCGGACATGTCCGGTCCTGCGGCATCCACGAGCGCCTGCTCGTCACCGGCGAGGTACTTGCTCCAGACGCCCGCGACCGATGCCCACGCGGAGTCGTAGTACGGGGCGCTCTGGAAGAAGCCGAGCAGCTCGGCCGGGCCCACGACCCCGCCGATCGGGCTCCTCTTGGCCTTGGCCCGCAGCTGCTCCCACTGCCGCTGGACCTTCTCCGGGGTGTCGCCGATGTGGTAGGTGGCGTCGTTCTTCGCGACCCATGCCTTCCAGTCGTTCCACCGGGTCTCGAAGGCCACGTCCTGGTCGAGGTTGGCCTCGTACCAGATCTTCTGCCGCGACGGATTGACCACGCTGTCCACGATCATGCGGCGCACATGGCCCGGGAAGAGTGTCGCGTAGACCCCGCCGATGTACGTCCCGTAGGAGACGCCGAGGTAGTTGAGCTTCTTCTCGCCGAGCGCCGCCCGGATGACGTCCAGGTCGCGCGCGGTGTTCGGGGTGGTCATGTGGGCCAGCATGGCGCCGCTGCGGTCCTTGCAGCCGTCCGCGTACTCCCTGGCCAGCTTGCGCTGGGCCTGCTTGTCGGCCTCGCTGTCGGGCACCGGGTCGAGCTTGGGCGCCTTGACGAACTCCTGCGGGTCCATGCAGGAGATGGGCGCCGAGTGGCCGACGCCGCGCGGGTCGAAGCCCACGAAGTCGTACGCCTTGGCGGTCTTCTCCCACAGCGGGTTCTTGGTGGTGACCCGGAGTGGGAACCGCATGCCCGAACCGCCGGGTCCGCCGGGGTTGTAGACGAGGGAGCCCTGGCGCTCCCCCGCCGTACCGGTCGAGCGCGCCCGGTCAACGGCGATCTCGATGGTACGGCCGTTCGGCCTGGCGTAGTCGACGGGGACGGTGACCCAGCCGCACTGGACGGGCTTGGGCAGCCCCCAGTCGGCTGGACAGTCCTTCCAGTCGATGCCCTCCTTCGCGGCTCTGGCCGCGGCGAGGCGGACGCCGAGCGCCTCGGCATCACGGGACTGCAGCTTTCCTTCGGTGCTTCGGTCGGTGGTTCCGGCGCTGGCGCTCGGCGCTGCGAAAGCGCCGGCGATCAGCGTTCCCGCTATCAGAGTGCCGGCGGAACCGAGCACCGCTGTGCGTTTCACGATGTTTCCCCCTGCTGGGTACGCCACTTGAGGCGGCGATGATCACAGAGCTTGCAGGAGGATCCTTTCGCTTCCGCGCCTCGGAGCGATAGAACGTGCGGTTGTTCTTTACCAAGACGACAACTTGACGGCCGCATCGAGCAGTCGGCGCAGCCGCAGGGCATCGGGGGCGACGGCGGTGGCGAGCGTGGCGGGGCCGGTGAGCGGAGCGAGGACGGCCTCGCCCTCGGCCGGGTCGCCGTCGAGCACCTGGGCCTCGGGCGGACGGTCCGTGAACTCCGGGCAGGCGGCCAGCAGTTGGCCCGAGGTACGGTGCCCGGCGAGAACGGCCGGGCCGTCCCAGCCGGGTGCGCCTGGCCCGTAGGAGGTCTCCTGGTCGAGGAGCAGCCGGCCGCCCACGCGCAGAGTGAGGCGGCTGGTGAGCCGTCCCGGCCGCTCCCCCGCGCGGCCGAGGACCTGCTCCTCGCGCAGGACGAGGCGGGAGGTGGGAGCGAGGTCGACGCGGGTCGTCATGCGCAGGTCGCTGCCGTGGGCCGAGATCAACGGCTCGGGCAGCCAGCGGAGTTCCGCTCCTTCCCCCACGGTCAGGTGCACGTCGTACGTGGCGGGTCCGGAGGCGCCCCGGCCTGGGAGGGCGACGGTCGCAGCGGCCGCCGTCACCCGTAGCGAGGCACCCGGCTCGGCGGTGGCGTCGATGCGCAGCCGGTCCCCGCCGAGCGGCGCGCTCATGGCGCCGATGACGCAGACGCCTGCCTCGGCTCCTTGCGCGCGGACGCGGCGCAGCGCGAGCGGGCCCTCGCCTTCGAGGACGGGGAGGGCGGTGCCGCCGCGCCCGTCGGGGGCCGCGGTGATCCGGGCGGTGGCCCGTACGGCCGTGGCGTTCACGCCGGGTTCGCGGGCGCGGGGTTCGCGGGCGCGGGGTCCGCGGGCGCGGGGTCCGCGGGCGCGGGGTCCGCGGGCGCCGCGTGCGCGGGCGCCGGGGGCGCGGTCGCCTGGTCGGCGGTCGCCGGGTCCGCGGTTGCCTGAACCGCGATTGCCGGGTCCGCGGTCCAGACGGCGAGCCGTTCGCGCACCCAGTCGGCGACGGGCTTCACGCCGTCCTGGGCGGCGAGGGAGGTGAAGGCGACGGGGAGTTCGCCGCGCTGGGCCCCGGCGTCACGCGCCATGCGGTCGAGGTCGGAGCCCACGTGACGGGCGAGATCGGTCTTGTTGACGACGAGCAGGTCGGACGTGGTGACGCCGGGCCCGCCCTTGCGCGGGATGTCGTCGCCGCCCGCGACGTCGATGACGAAGATCTGGGCGTCGACCAGGCCCTTGGAGAAGGTGGCGGTGAGGTTGTCGCCGCCGGATTCGACGAGGACGAGGTCCAGCGGCCCGACGGCTTCTTCGAGGTCCTCGACGGCCTCGAGGTTCGCGGAGATGTCGTCCCGGATGGCGGTGTGCGGGCAGGCGCCGGTCTCGACGGCGGTGATGCGCTCGGGGGGCAGGACGGCGTTGCGGAGCAGGAACTCGGCGTCCTCGCGGGTGTAGATGTCGTTGGTGACGACGGCGATGGACAGCTCCTCGCGGAGGGTGCGGCACAGTGCCGCGACGGTCGCGGTCTTGCCGGATCCGACCGGACCGCCGAGGCCGATGCGCAGGGCGCGGCGCGTACCGTCGGGCCGCCGGGCGGCGGGGGCGCTGTAGGTGTGCCGCTGAGGAAAGGTCTCTGCGTGGTCGAGGTGCATGGCGGCTCCTTCAGTCGTACGTGGTCGGGGCGGTGGCTAGGAGGCGAAGAGGCGTACGGGCCAGTCGGCGTGCCGCTCGGCGGCGATGTCGAGGAGCGGGGCCGAGGTCGCCGGCAGGGCGTCGACGCCTTCGAGCAGCGCGCGGTCGGCGGCGTCCGCGGCCTGCTGAGCGACGCCGTCCAGCTCCGGGGCGAGCCGGGCGAGGACGGCGGTGGCCTGAAAGGGATCCAGCCCGAGGAGCCGTACGGCCGCGGTGGTGGGTCCGCTGACCGATTCGTACGCGGCGGTGTGCGCGGCGTCGCCCGGCACCAGCCCGGCGGCACGGGCGGCGACGCCGAGGACGACGGGCTGGTGCGCGCCGCGCGGCCGGGCCGCGGCGAGTGCGTCGAGCTCGGGGCACGGCCAGGCCGCGCGGGCGGCGCGCATCATCTGCCGCCCGAGCCGGCGGGCCGTCGTACGCAGCGCGGGCACGGGGGTGCGCGCGTCCGCGGCCTCGTCCAGCACGAGCGGGTCGAGCCCGGCGGCCGCGGCGGCCGCGAGACCGGCGGCGACGAGCCCTGCGGTGTGCAGCCTGCCGCGGCAGAAGTCCTCCAGAGACGCGGCGTCCCTGATCCGCCCCGCCTCGACGGCCGCCTCCGCACCCCCGGAGTGGGCGTGTCCCCCGGCGGGGAACCGGCCGTCCGCGAGCACGAGGAGCGCTGCGCGGGCGGCGGGACGTCCCGTGACACCGGCAGCTGCTCCGGGCGGACACGGGTCCGTGGCCGGAGGCCCGGGGGCCTCCGGCTTACGGATGTCCGGTGGAGTGCTCATCGTGCGTTTGGTGGCCGTCAGAAGAGGAAGTACCGCTGGGCCATGGGGAGTTCCGTGGCAGGGGCGGGGTCGACGGGGTCGCCGTCGATCGTGACCGTGAAGCTGTCGGGGTCGACGGCGACGCGCGGGCAGGCGTCGTTCTCCCGCATGTCGGCCTTGCCGACACCCCGCGTGCTGCGGATCGCCGCGAACCGCTTCCCGAGGCCGAGCCGCTCCGGCAGGTCGTCCTCAATGGCCGCCGGAGCGACGAAGTTGAGCGAGTTCGCCGCCGGGGCCCGGCCGATCCCGCCGAACATCGGCCGGGGCATGACCGGCTGCGGCGTGGGGATGGACGCGTTGGCGTCGCCCATCTGCGCGTACGCGATCTGGCCGCCCTTGATGACCAGCTGCGGCTTGACCCCGAAGAAGGCCGGATCCCACAGCACGAGGTCGGCCAGTTTGCCGGTCTCCACGGAACCGATCTCGTGGTCCAGGCCCTGGGCCACCGCCGGGTTGATGGTGTATTTGGCGACATAGCGACGGGCACGGTGGTTGTCGGCACGCCCGTCGCCGGGAAGTGCTCCGCGGCGCCGCTTCATCACATGCGCCGTCTGCCAGGTGCGCAGCACGACTTCGCCGACCCGCCCCATGGCCTGGGAGTCCGAGGAGATGATCGAGATGGCTCCGAGGTCGTGCAGGACGTCCTCGGCCGCGATGGTGCTCGGCCGGATCCGGGACTCCGCGAAGGCGAGGTCCTCCGGCACGGCCGGGTTCAGATGGTGACAGACCATCAGCATGTCGAGGTGCTCCTCGACGGTGTTGACGGTGTGCGGACGCGTCGGATTCGTCGAGCTGGGCAGCACATGGGGCTCGGCGACGACGGTGATGATGTCCGGCGCGTGCCCGCCACCCGCGCCCTCCGTGTGGTACGCGTGGATGGAGCGGCCCGCGATGGCGGCGAGGGTGTCGCCGACGAAGCCGGCCTCGTTGAGCGTGTCGGTGTGGATGGCCAGCTGGGCGCCGGTCTCCTCGCACACGTCCAGGCAGGCGCTGATGGCCGCAGGGGTCGCGCCCCAGTCCTCATGGATCTTGAAGCCGAGCGCCCCGCCGCGCAGCTGGCTGTGCATGGCGTCGCGGGAGACGGTGTTGCCCTTGCCCAGCAGCCCGACGTTGAGCGGGTAGGCCTCCATCGCCTCGAACATCCGGGCGAGGTGCCACGGCCCCGGGGTGATCGTGGTCGCCTTGGTGCCCTCGGCCGGTCCCGTACCGCCGCCGACGAGCGTGGTGATCCCCGCGGCGAGGGCCTCGTCGGCGATCTGCGGGCAGATGAAGTGCACATGCGCGTCGATGGCGCCCGCGGTGAGGATCTTGCCGTTGCCCGCGATGACTTCGGTCTCGGGACCGATGACGAGGTCGGGGTGTACGCCGTCCATCGTGTCGGGGTTCCCGGCCTTGCCGATGCCGGTGATCTGGCCGTCGCGGATCCCGATGTCGGCCTTGACGACGCCCCAGTGGTCGAGGACGAGGGCGCCGGTGATGACGGTGTCGGGGGCCCCTTCCGCGCGGGTGGTCCTGGCCTGCCCCATCGATTCGCGGATCACCTTGCCGCCGCCGAAGACGGCTTCGTCACCCGCGGAGCCGGGGCCTCCGGCCAGGTCCCGCTCGATCTCCACGACGAGGTCGGTGTCGGCGAGCCGGACGCGGTCGCCCGCGGTGGGCCCGAAGAGGTCCGCGTACGCGGCGCGGGACAGTTCAGCCATCGAGCGGACCTCCGGTCTCGCCGCGCAGGCCCGCCACGATCCGCAGGCCTCCGATCGGTACGAGCTCGACCTCGGCGGGGATGCCGGGTTCGAAGCGGACGGCGGTGCCTGCGGCGATGTTCAGCCGCAGGCCGCGGGCGGCGGCGCGGTCGAATTCCAGGCCGGGGTTGGCCTCGGCGAAGTGGTAGTGGGAGCCGACCTGTACGGGCCGGTCGGCCGCGTTGAGGACGGTGATACGGGTGACCGGGCGGCCGGCGTTGAGGGCCACGGGCCCGTCCCCGTACAGCACCTCTCCTGGGATCATGCGCGCACTCCCCCGTCAGGCGATCGGCTGGTGGACGGTGACGAGCTTGGTGCCGTCCGGGAAGGTCGCCTCGACCTGGACGTCGTGGATCATCTCGGGGATGCCGTCCATGACGTCGTCGCGGCTGAGCACTTTGCGCCCGGAGGACATCAGCTCGGCGACGGTACGGCCGTCCCTGGCGCCCTCCAGGATGTGCGCGGTGATGAGGGCGATCGCCTCGGGGTGATTGAGCTTCACCCCGCGGGCCCTGCGCTTCTCGGCCACGTCGGCGGCCACGTGGATGAGCAGCCGTTCCTGCTCGTGCGGGGTCAGTTGCACGCTTCGCACCTCACAGTCGTCGACACTCCCGTCCGCAGGGGCGGCAGCCGCCCGGCGGCGGCCGGGCCGGGCCCGGGACGCGGGCCCGACGCGTCGCGGAAGGAGGTGTACCACACAGCCGGTGGCGCCGGCCCGTTGGCGCCACCTGCGGCTCCGGTCGTTTTGCGCCCTTGTGCGCGCAGGCTAGTTCCGCGGAGTTTCGGCAGCGTTAACTCGTACGGTCCCGGCCCATGGACATGACCCCGCGCAGTCCGTCCTGAAGGACCTCGACGCCGACCTCGCCGAACAGCGCGCGCTGGGCGATGAAGCCCTGGACGGTGCCGATGAGGGTGCGGGCCACGTGGTCGGCGGGGACGTCGGCCCGTACGATCCCGGCCTTCTGGTAGCCCTCGACGACCTCGACCCAGGAGGCCCGCAGGGCGATGTAGCCCTCGTGGAGGGTCTCGGCGAGCTGCTCGTTGCGCAGGGTCTCGGCCCACACTTGAAGAATCAGGCGCGGGAAGGCGGACTGGTCGTCCACCGGGGTGCCGGCCGGGCCCGCGTAGACCTGACGCAGCACGCGGCCGAGGATCACGTCCGGCAGCGGCGGCGGGGTCTCCCGGGCGGCGTCCGCGAAAGCCGCGCGGATGGTGGTGAAGGCCTCCTCGGCGATGGCCGCGATCAGCTCCTCCTTGCTGCGGAAGTAGCGGTAGACCGCGCCCGCCGAGAGACCGGCCTCGCGCAGCACGTCCTGCATGGACGTGGCGTGGAAGCCGTTGCGGGCGAAGCAGCGGGCGGCACCGTCGAGGATCTGGCGGCGGCGGGCGTCGAGGTGCGCCTGGGATACGCGGGCCATGCACCCAAAACTAAAACGAACGTTCATTCTTGACAAGACCCCATCTCCGGCAGGACGGTGGGCAAGGAAAACGAACGATCCTTCTCTTTGAATCGAGGCCTCCACCATGTCCGCTACAGCTGCCGCGAAACCACCCGCTCCCCCGGCCCGGCGGATACTCGTAGTGATCGTGCTGGTGCCGGTCGTCGTCACCCTGGCCCTATGGGCCTTCGCCTGGCCCGCGGCCCGTGTCGCGCCCCGCGACCTGCCCATCGGGCTGGCCGGGCCGGCGTCCGCCACCGCACCGCTTCAGCAGCAACTCGAGCAGCGGGACGGCGCGTTCGACCTGCACCGCTACGCCGACGAACCCGCAGCCCGCACTGCGATCGAGGGCCGCGACGTCTACGGCGCCGTGGTCGTCACCCCGCAGGGCCCGAAGCTGCTGGCCGCCACGGCGGCGAGCCCGACCGTGGCCCAGCTGCTGCACGACGCGGTGTCGCGGCAGGTCCCGCCCGGCACGGAGTTGCGGACGGACGACGTGGTGGCCGCGCCTGCCGCCGACCCGCGCGGCGCGGCCCTGGGGTCCAGCGTGCTGCCGCTGGCGCTCGCGGGTGTCGCCTCCGGAGCCATCGTGACGCTGCTGGGGCTGCGCGGTCTGCGAGCCGTGACGGCACTGGCGGGTGCCGCGGCGCTGGTCGGCCTGGCGGGAACCGCGATCGCCGACAGCTGGCTCGGCATCATCACCGGCGACTGGTGGGTGGAGGCCGGCGCGCTCGGACTGACCGTGCTGGCCGGGAGCTCCGCGGTCGCGGGGTTGGCGGCACTGCTGGGGCCGGCCGGTATCGGCCTCGGCGCGCTGCTGGTCGTCCTGCTCGGCAATCCCTGGTCCGGTGTGACATCCGCACCGCAGCTGCTGCCGGAACCGGTGGGCGCGATCGGTCAGTGGCTGCCGCCGGGCGCGGGCGGCACCCTGATCCGCTCGGTGGCCTTCTTCGGCGGCAGCGGCGCGGGGACGGCGGTGACGGCTCTCGCCATCTGGGCAGCGCTCGGGCTGACCGCTGTGGTCCTGGGCGGGCTGCGCGGCCGCAAGCCGCCGGTCGAGCAGGAACCTCCGCTCCCCGAACCGGTGGCCTGAGGGCGGATCCCGAGCGGGGCACCCGGAGCGGCCGTACGCCATCCGCTGTAGCGGACGGATGGCGTACGGCCTTCAGCATGTCCGGGGTCGGGGTGTCCGGGGTCGGGGTGTCCGGGGCCGGGTGTCGGGCCTGGGTGCCTGGACCGGGTGTCAGGGGTCGGGCCCCTCGGCCCTGCCCCTAGCGCTATCCCCGCCGCGGACGCCGGTCGCCGGTGTCCGGGCTGCGGTGCTCCGCGGCGATGCCGAAGCGCCGCCGTTCGCCCGCAGCGGACGTGCCGGGGCGGACCGCCGAGACCGTGCTGATCACCCGCTCCTCGGCCGCAGCCTCGGACTCTTCGAGTTGCTGCAGGTCAGCGGCGGAAACCAGCGCCACAAGGGGTTTTCCGTGGCGCGTCACGACGACCCTTTCCCCGCCGTAGACCACGCGGTTGATCAGGTCGGCCAGCTCGGCACGGGCTTGCGTCACCGGAATCTCGTAGGCCATGCTCCCCATCATAACGGGATGTACGTCCTGTACATTTTTAACAGAGCCTTCGATGAGAGGCCTGACGGGAGAGGTGCAGTGATGGACCGACCGACCGCCCGCTACGTCCTGCCGGAGTTCACGGAGCACACCACCACCGGAATCCGCACCATGGACCCGTACTCCAAGCTCCTCGACGAGCGCATCATCTTCCTGGGCACGCAGGTCGACGACATCTCGGCCAACGACGTCATGGCGCAGTTCATGCACCTCGAACACGCCTCCCCCGACCGGGACATCTCGCTCTACATCAACTCCCCCGGCGGCTCGATGACCGCGATGACGGCCATCTACGACACGATGCAGTTCGTCAGTTGCGACATCGAGACCATCTGCCTGGGCCAGGCCGCCTCCTCGGCCGCGGTGCTCTTCGCGGCCGGGACTCCGGGCAAGCGGCTGATGCTGCCCGGCTCCCGGGTGCTCATCCATGAGCCGGCCTTCTCCGAGCCCGTCCGGGGCCAGGCCAAGGATCTGGAGATCCAGGCCAGGGAGATGCTGCGGATGCGGGACATGCTCGAGGAGATGCTCGTCAAGCACACCGGGCAGCCGCCCGAGCGGATCGCCGCCGACATCGGGCGCGACAAGATCTTCGAGGCCGAGGAGGCGGTGGCGTACGGGCTCGCGGACCGGATCGTGCAGAGCCGCAAGCAGGCGAGCACGCCGCTCGGGGCGAGGTGAGCCGCGGTGCTGCCGCCAGAACTTCCCCCGCTGCCCGCCCTCACCCGGGCCGAGTGCGACCTCGTGGACCGCTACTTGGAGGTGCTCGACCTGCTGGGGCGCATCAATCCGGCCCGGTCCAGCGACACGTACGGCGGGCTGCGCGCGGCCCAGGCCCTCGTCGGCAAGGCCGTCGCACTGCGGGATGCGCTGACGCTGATGCACGAGCGCGGTGAGAGCGTGGTGCACACCCAGACGCTGGCGCGGGCGCTGCGGGTGCTGGACGGGGAGCGCCGTGCAGCCCGGGTCACCCTGCCGCCGGTGCCGCGGAGTTGATGGCCCGTCACTCGGCAGGCCCACCGTACCGCCGAACGTGTACGACCAATCGACGTACCGTCAAGTCGACATAGGACAGTGATCGACTTGCGGCCCGGCCGCGGGGGTCCGCCCACCACGGGATGCTTCCCCGCTGGTACGAGGCCTGCCGGTCCGTCACATCTGCGCGACAAAACATCCGTAGACCCCCGAATGCCATAAATGTGATCAAGACCACATGAAGGGGTTTCGGCTCGGAAATCGGCCCGTCGGTGCGTGACGATCCGTGAGACGACAAGCCCCCGCCACCGCGACGGGGCGGTCCGGGCGGACGCCGAGTCCTGCCGCCGCACGGATATCCGGTCGACAGAGTGGATCGGCAGGAGTGGAGGACCCGAGCAGTGCGGGGCGCGCTGGGAACACCGGCCGCTCCTTGGGGTGAAGCCGCAGCCGCGGCCGGGCATTCTTCGCCTGCCCGAACCCGACAGGTCACCCTTCACAGGCGGCTGACGAAGGGTTTGCGCATGACCGCGCACGCACAGGTCCCCTCTCTGCTCGGCCGGGCCGGCGCCGCCTCGGCCCTGACACTGGCAGCCGTCGGCGGCTCGCTGCTGGCACCGGGCGCCGCGGCGCCGGCGTATGCAGCGCCACCGCCATGGCCGGAGTTGTCCCAGGTCCAGTCCGGCACGGCCGATCCGGCGGCCGCCGATTCCACCGCCCCGATGCCCGGCACCGAGCCGGGACAGACTGATGCGCCCCCGACGGGCGACGGGCCGTCCCTCCTCCCCGGGAGCGAGCCGCTCGCCGCGGAGCCGCCCGAGGGCAAGCCACCAGAATCCGTGCCGGGGACGCCCGGTACCAGACCCGACGCCGCCGCGCCTTCCGCCGAACCGGACACGCCGGGCGCCAAGCCGCACAAGTCCGGCGAGCAGGCTGCCGCGCACCGTCCCAAGGCGCCGCACACCAAGCCGCACACCAAGCCGCACATCAAGCCGCACGCCAAGAAGAAGAAAGCGCACGCGAAGAGGACAACCTCGCTGGGAGCCGAGGCCCTTCGCGTCGCCTCCGCGAAACGCGGCGCCCCCTACCGATACGGAGGCTCAGGACCGGGAGGCTTCGACTGCTCAGGGCTGACGGCCTACGCGTACAAGTCCGTTGGGAAGAAGCTGCCGCGCACGGCGATGGGCCAGTACAACTCGACCCGCCGCATCCCCGCTTCCGCCCGGCGTCCCGGTGACCTCGTCTTCTTCGGCGCCGGGCGCGGCGTCTACCACGTGGGCATCTACGCGGGGAACGGGAAGGTCCTGCACTCCCCCAAGGCCGGTTCCGTCGTACGGCTCGACCCGATCTGGTCCCGCGACGTCAGCTACGGCCGGGTCTGAGGCATCAGGCCATATGTCAGACCGTCAGCGGCTCCAGCAGCAACAGCAGTCCGAGCGCCGCGAGCACCGCCCCGGTGACGAGCTCCAGTCCACGAGCCGTACGGGGCCGCCGTAGCCGCCCGCCGAGCCGGTCGACGAGGAGCGCGACGGCCGGGAACCACACCAGCGCGATGGCCACGACCACCACGGCCAGCAGCAGGGTGCGCGGCAGAGCGGGCGCACCGTCCGGCACGAACTGCGGCAGGAGGCTCAGGAAGAGGACCGGCGCCTTGGGGTTGAGGGCGTTGGTGAGGAAGCCCTGCCGCAGGCTCGTGCCGATGCCGCCGCTCGCGGGTCCGCCCACCGCACCGTCCTTCCCGGGTCCGCCCGCTCCGCGGACCTCGGGCTCCGCAGCGTCGAGCGGGCGGCGTACTGCCGGGAGCAGGATCCGGCCGCCCAGCCAGAGCAGATACGCCCCGCCGAGTACCTGAACGGCGCGGAAGAGCGCGGGCACGGCGACCAGCACCGCCGCGAGCCCGGCGACCGCGAGGGCGGTGTGCACCAGCAACCCACCGGCCACCCCCACCGCGGCGGCCACTCCGGCGCGGCGCGAGCCGAGCGCGTTGCGTACGACCACGGCGAAGTCGGCACCGGGCATGGCCACCATGCCGGCGGCGACCCCGGTGAAGGCGATCAGCTCTCCATCCATGCCGTCAGCCTGGACCAGCAGAGCCCTTAGTGTGTATTGGGAATTTTCTTGCTGGGCCTGAAGGAATGCTTAATGTACGACGCCACGCGCCTGGCCGCCCTGGTCGCGGTCGCCGAGGACGGTTCGATCACCCGTGCCGCCGCCCGGCTCGGCTACACCGCGCCCGCTCTGTCCCAGCAGCTCGCGAAGCTCGAGCGGGAGGCGGGCGCCGCGCTGCTCGTACGTCATCATCGCGGCACGCGACTGACGGCCGCGGGCGAGCTGCTCGCCGCGCGGGGCCGGCGGGTGCTGGACGAGATGGACCGGGCGCGGCACGAGCTCGCCCGGCTGGCCGGGCTGTCCGGGGGCCGACTGCGGGTGGGCACCTTCGTCACAGCCGGGGTGCATCTGCTGCCGCCGGTGCTCAGCGCCTTCCGCCGTGCGCACCCGCAGGTGGAGCTGAGCGTGGCCCAGTACGAACCGCCGTCTGGCGAGGCGGCGGTGGCGTGCGGGGACGTGGACCTGGCGCTCACCCACGCCTACGAGCCCGCTGCCCGGGTGGCGCTCCCCTCGGGCGTCGCGGCCGAGCCGCTGCTGGTCGAGGAGTTGGTGCTGGTGACCGCGCCGGGGCACATGCTGGCCGAGGGCTCGGGGCGACTGCCGCGGGCGGAGTTGGCGGGGCAACCGCTGATCAGTATGGCGCCGTCCCATCCGCCCCGGCAGGGGGTGGAGGCGGCGCTGGCCGCGTCGGGCGCGACGCCCGCGGTGGTCCTGGAGACGCCGGTTTACGCACTGGTGTGCGCGCTGGTCAGTGCGGGTCTCGGGGTCGCCGTGGTACCGGAGATGGTGGCCGCGATGTCCGCGACGCCGCTGGGCGTGCGGCGGCTCGACCCTCCGGAGATGCGGCGCACGATTTCGGTGGTGCACCGGCCGGGCGAGCCGGATCCGGCGGCGGACACCTTGCGGGCCCTGCTGCGCGGCAGCTTCGGCCGTACGGGCGGGGCGGGCTGACGGCGGGGCGGCCGAGCCGCGGTGCGGACGGGCGACCATGGCCCGCGAGCCGTGGCGCTCAGGGCGCGGGGACCGTCCACGGGAGGGCGATCCAGACCGTTTTGCCGCCCTCCGCAGTCGGTGTGACGGAGAGTTTGCCGCCGGATTCCGCGGTGAGCCAGCGGATGATGACCATGCCCCGGCCGTTGTCCTGCTGCACCGCGGCGGGCAGCCGCTTCGGAAGGCGCGGATGGCTGTCGGTGACGCCGATCCGCAGCTGCTCGTCGCGGTCCAGATGGACGTCCACGGTGAAGGTGGGCGACTGGCCGAGGGTGTGCAGGACGGCGTTGGTGGCGAGTTCGGAGACGATGAGCCGTACGGTGTCGGCGGCTTCGGCGCTCTCCGGGAGTCCCCATTCGGCGAGGACGTCGGTGACGTATCTGCGAGCGGCGGTGACCGAGACGGGGTCGCTCGGGAGGGTGACGGATGCTTCATGGTGGTCTGCCATGGCGGACACTGTCCCTTTCCCACCGAGGCCCGGGGTCCGACGCGTAGCGCGATGGGGAGATGAGGTCGGAGTCGGCTTCGGACGGCTGCTTCGCCCAGAGTGCCACCGAAGGTGCCCATGGCGTGGGCGATCCACCAGGTTGTGCATATATCTGTCGCTCGAAGCGGTGAACTCTGCTACGGAAGACCGTATTTGGGCGCACACTGGCGCACGGGTCCGGGGAAGCGCCGACAAGCGGCCGACCGCAGGGAGGAGCCATGCAGCACGGTCCCGCGGTGCGCCGCCGCAAGCTCGGGGAAGAGCTGCGGCGCCAGCGCGACATCGCCGGTCTGACGAGCGGCGAGGCGGCCCGCCTGGCGGGCTGGCACCAGTCGAAGGTGAGCCGGATCGAGACCGGTCGCAGCGGAGTGAAGTCCACGGACGTGACGCGGCTGCTGGACGTGTACGGCGTGACGGACCGCGAGTTGCGTGCGCTGCTGGCGGCGCTCGCCAACTCCGATGCGAACGGCGGGCAGCGGGCATGGTGGCACGCGTACCGCGAGCTGCTGCCCTCCGCGTACCGGGACTTCATCAGCCTGGAAGCGGAGGCGGAACGGGCCAGGACGCTGGAGACGCTCGTCGTGCCGGGGCTGTTGCAGACGCCCCGCTACGCCCGTGTGGTGACCCGGGCCGCACTCGCGGAGCTGCCGCAGGAGCGGGTGGACGAGCTGGTGGAGGTGCGGATCGCGCGGCAGGACGTGCTGCGGGGCGACCCGCCACTGGAGCTCCACGCGGTGCTGGACGAAGCGGTGTTGCGGCGGGAGGTCGGCGGTCCCGAGGTGATGGCGGAGCAGCTGCGGCACCTGGTCGAGGTGGGCTCGCTGCCCCAAGTTCGGCTTCAGGTCCTGCCGTTCGCCCACGGCGTGCACATCGGAGTCACGGGTCCTTTCGTTATCTTTTCCTTTCCGCTCATTGCTGATCTGGATGTTGTCGTTCTCGACCATTTGACGAGTAGCCTCTACCTCGAACGGAAAGAAGACCTCAGGGCGTACAGCGATGCATTCGACACGCTGCGGGGGAGCGCCCTCCCGTGCGAGGACTCGTTGGCTTTCATCGCCGCGATCGGCGATGGCTTGAGGAGGCGGAAGAATGCTCACCCCCCACACCCGGTACATAGCCTGCAGTGACCATCTGCCCGGCGTCCGTTGGCGGCGCAGCAGCCGCAGCACCGGCATGAACAACTGCGTCGAAGCGGCCGTGCTCGCGTCGGAACAGCCGCCCGTGAACGGGGCTTTACGCGTGGCCGTGCGCGACTCCAAGAACACCGCCGGGCCCGCGCTGCTCTTCTCCCCCGCCGCGTGGTCGTCGTTCGTCGACGCCGTGCGTGCGGGGCGGTTCGACGGCCGGAACTGAGCGCGCGGAGCCGAACGCGCGGAGCTGAGCCCCGAGCCGAGCCGTCCGCGTCAGGCAGGTGCCGTCGCGGCGATCACGCCGGCCGCCTCGGCGACCTGGCGGTCCGTGAGATCCGCTCGCGCCGTCAACCGCAGCCGCGAGATGCCGTCGGGCACGGACGGCGGGCGGAAGCAGCCCACCACGAGCCCGGCGGCCCGGCAGTCCGCAGCCCATTGCACCGCCGCCTCCGGGGAGGGGGCGCATACGGACACCACGGACGCGTCGGGGCGGACCGCGGCGAGCCCGGCATCCGTCAGCTGCCGGTGCAGCGCCGCCGCGACCGTACGGGCGCGGGCCGCGCGCTCCGGCCCGCGGGCCAGCAGCCGCAGGCTCGCCAGAGCAGCGCCCGCCGCGGCCGGGGCGAGCCCGGTGTCGAAGATGAAGGTCCTGGCCGTGTTCACCAGGTGCTCGATCACCCGGGCCGGGCCCAGGACCGCACCACCCTGGCTGCCGAGCGACTTCGACAGGGTGACGGTGGCGACGGTGTCCGGGGCGCCCGCGAGACCGGCCGCGTGCAGCGCGCCGCGCCCGCCCTCGCCGAGCACGCCCAGGCCGTGCGCGTCGTCGACGAGCAGGGCCGCGCCGTGCGCGCGGCACGCGGCGGCCAGCTCCGGCAGCGGCGCGGCGTCGCCGTCGACGGAGAAGACGGAGTCGGTGACGGCCAGCGCCCTGCCGTCGTGGCCGTCGAGCGACTTGGCGACGGCGTCCGGGTCGGCGTGCGGGACGACGGCGGTCTCGGCGCGGGAGAGCCGGCAGCCGTCGATGAGCGAGGCGTGGTTGCCCGCGTCCGAGACGACGAGCGTGCCGCGGTCGCTGAGCGTGGTGACGGCCGCGAGGTTGGCGGCGTAGCCGGAGGACAGGACGAGGGCGGACTCGAAGCCGCAGAACGCCGCCAGCTCGGCCTCGAGCTCGGCGTGCAGCTCGGTGCTGCCGGTGACGAGGCGGGATCCGGTGGCGCCCGCGCCCCAGCGCAGCGCGGCGTCCGCGGCGGCGCCGGTGACCTCCGGATGGCGGGACAGGCCCAGGTAGTCGTTGCTCGCCAGGTCCAGGAGCGGCGAGTCGGCCGGGCGCGGGCGCAGGGTGCGTACGAGCCCAGCGCTGCGGCGCGCCTGCGCCTGCTCGTCGATCCAGGCGAACGGGTCGTGGGGCATCGGGCCATCCCTCGCCTTCTGTTGGGTGTGCCCAAACCGTAGTGGCGGGATGCGCTGGTCAGGGTGTGGCAATACACACACCTCATTCGACTGCTGTTGTGCGGTCCCTCCTTGGCCGGGAGCGGTGCCGTAGGCGAGGATCAGCGCCATGGATCTGCTGAACACGCTGGTGGACAAGGGGCTGCGACGCGAGCTGCCCACTCGGGACGAGGCCCTCGCCGTACTGGCCACCTCCGATGACGACCTGCTGGATGTGGTGGCGGCCGCGGGCAAGGTGCGCCGCCAGTGGTTCGGGCGGCGGGTGAAACTCAACTACCTCGTCAACCTCAAGTCCGGACTGTGCCCCGAGGACTGCTCGTACTGCTCCCAGCGGCTCGGCTCCAAGGCCGAGATCCTCAAGTACACCTGGCTGAAACCGGACGAGGCCGCGGCCGCCGCGGGCGCGGGCGTGGCCGGAGGCGCCAAGCGCGTCTGCCTGGTCGCGAGCGGGCGCGGGCCGACCGACCGGGACGTGGACCGCGTGTCACAGACCATCGAGGCCATCAAGGAAGGGAACGAGGGCATCGAGGTGTGCGCCTGCCTCGGCCTGCTCTCCGACGGGCAGGCGGAGCGGCTCCGCGCGGCGGGGGCGGACGCGTACAACCACAACCTCAATACCTCGGAAGCCACATACGGGGACATCACGACCACGCACACTTACGCGGACCGCGTGGAGACCGTCCAGCAGGCACAGGCCGCGGGCCTGTCCGCCTGCTCGGGGCTGATCGCGGGCATGGGCGAGTCGGACGAGGACCTGGTGGACGTGGTCTTCGCGCTGCGCGAGCTGGATCCCGACTCCGTACCGGTGAACTTCCTGATCCCGTTCGAGGGGACGCCGCTGGCCGAGGAGTGGAATCTCACGCCTCAGCGGGCCCTGCGCATCCTGGCGATGGTGCGGTTCGTCTGCCCGGATGTGGAGGTGCGGCTCGCGGGCGGGCGCGAGGTGCATCTGCGGTCGCTGCAGCCGCTCGCCCTGCACCTGGCCAACTCGATCTTCCTCGGCGACTACCTGACCAGCGAGGGGCAGGCGGGCAGGGCCGACCTGGAGATGATCGCGGACGCGGGCTTCGAGGTGGAGGGCACGGATACGACGACGCTGCCCGCGCACCGGGCGGAGGCGGATGCGCCGTCCGGCTGCGGTTCGGGCGGAGGCGGCGGCTGCGCACCGTGCGGGGACGGCGCCGAGGCGGCCGCACCCCAGGAGGCTCCGGCCGGCGCCGGGGCCGCCCGCACGGACCTGGTCACAGTGCGGCGCCGCGGCGCGGGCACCGACCTCGCACCCAATGCGTGAGCCCTCCATGGGTGCGCCTGCGATGTCCGGCCCCCTGTCCACGGGCGAACTGCTGACTCTCGACCGGCAGCACGTCTGGCATCCGTACGGTCCGATGCCAGGCCGGCAGAAGCCGCTGGTCGTGGAGTCCGCGTCCGGCGTACGGCTGCGGCTCGCCCAGCCGGCCGAGGGCCGCACCGAACTGATCGACGGCATGTCGTCGTGGTGGTCCGCGATCCACGGCTACAACCACCCGGCGCTCAACGAGGCCGCGCGCTCGCAGCTGGAGCGGATGAGCCATGTGATGTTCGGCGGGCTCACCCACGAGCCCGCCGTACGCCTGGCCGCCCGGCTCGTGGAGATCACGCCCGAGCCGCTGCGGCACGTCTTCCTCGCCGACTCGGGCTCGGTGTCCGTCGAGGTTGCGGTCAAGATGTGCCTGCAGTACTGGCGGTCGGTGGGAGAGCCCGCCAGGCAGCGGCTGCTGACCTGGCGTGGCGGCTACCACGGCGACACCTGGCAGCCGATGTCGGTGTGCGACCCGGACGGCGGGATGCACCAGCTGTGGTCCGGCGTGCTGCCCCGGCAGATCTTCGCGGACCCGCCGCCCGCGGGCTTCGACGCGGAGCCGGACGAGGCGTACGTACGGCACCTGCGGGAGCTGATCGGGCGTCATGCGGACGAGCTGGCCGCGGTCATCGTGGAGCCGGTGGTCCAGGGCGCGGGCGGGATGCGCTTCCACTCCCCCGGCTACCTGCGCGTTCTGCGGGAGGCGTGCGACGAGCACGGGGTGCTGCTCGTCCTCGACGAGATCGCGACCGGGTTCGGGCGTACAGGGGCGCTGTTCGCGGCGGAGCACGCCGGGATCTCGCCCGATGTGATGTGCGTCGGCAAGGCCCTGACCGGGGGCTATCTGACCATGGCGGCGACGCTGTGCACCTCGCGGGTGGCGGACGGGATCTCCCGCGGCGAGGTCCCGGTGCTGGCACACGGCCCGACCTTCATGGGCAACCCGCTGGCCGCGGCGGTCGCCGACGCCTCCATCGAGCTGCTGCTGGGCCACGACTGGCGGCAGGAGGTCAAGCGGATCGAGGCGGGGCTGCGGGAGGGGCTCGCGGCGGCGGAGGAGCTGCCGGGCGTCCGGGACGTACGGGTGCTGGGCGCGATCGCCGTGGTTCAGCTCGACCACGAGGTGGACATGGAGGCGGCGACGCGGGCCGCGGTACGCGAAGGGGTGTGGCTGCGGCCGTTCCGCGACCTCCTCTACACCATGCCGCCGTTCATCACGGGCGACGACGACGTCACGCGGATCTGCGCGGCGGTACGGGCGGCAGCCGCGGCGGGCTGATAGCTGATACGGGCCGGGGTCGTTCCCGGCTCGCTCGCCGCGGCGGCCCGGACGCCCGCGCGTCCAGCGGCGGACGAGCGGGCCGCGCCGGCGATGGGCTGCGCAACACAGGGATTCGCAACAGGGAAAGGGTGCGGCACGGCATGGCGATTCTCGTCGTCACGGGGACCGGAACCGAGATCGGGAAGACGGTCGCGACCGCGGCGGTGGCCGCCGTCGCGGCCGGTGACGGACGGTCGGTGGCCGTCCTCAAGCCCGCGCAGACGGGGGTCGGTGCGGACGAGCCGGGTGACGCGGCCGAAGTGGTGCGGCTCGCCGGGCCGGTGACCGCCGCCGAACTCGCCCGGTTCCCCGAGCCGTTGGCGCCCGCGACGGCCGCCCGGCGGGCCGGGCTCGCTCCGGTCGGGCCGGGGGCGGTGGCCGAGGCGGCGGAGAAGCTGGCGGCCGAGCACGACCTGGTCCTGGTCGAGGGCGCGGGCGGGCTGCTCGTACGGTTCGACCACGAGGGCGGGACGCTGGCGGACGCCGCGCGCCTGCTGGGCGCCCCCGTGCTGGTCGTCACACCGGCCGGGCTCGGCACGCTCAACGCGACGGCGCTGACGGCGGAGGCGCTGCGGGCCCGGCGGATCGAGTGCGCGGGTGTCCTGGTCGGCAGCTGGCCGGCCCGCCCGGACCTCGCGGAGCGCTGCAACCTCGCCGACCTTCCGGAAGCCGCGGCGGCCCCGCTGCTCGGCGCCGTGCCGGAGGGCGCAGGGGCCCTGCCGCCCGCGGACTTCCGCGCGGCGGCGAGGTCCTGGCTGGCCCCGCAGCTGGGCGGCACGTGGGACGCATCCGCGTTCACCGCCCGCATGCAGCCCGGGCATCCAGCGGTGTGATCACGGGTGCCCGCGCGGCGTGGCGCGGTATCGCACGGCGCCTGCCCCTCGGACGGGCGCCGGATCGCGCGGCGCCGGATCAGGGCACGCCCGCGAAGCGGAGCAGCGCCGTCGTGGCGGCCGCCGCGATCACGACGACCACGAACGGCGCCCTGCGCCAAGCGAGGACCCCGCCGGCCAAAACGCCCGCGGGCCTGGCCCAGTGGGCGAAGCCCTGGGCCTCGGTGAGCGCCGCGGTGGCCGCGAGCGCGACGAGCAGCACGGCGGCGGCGGTGGACAGCAGCTGCCGGACCCGCGCGGACAGCTCGACCCGGCCGTGGAGCAGCGGGCCGGCCAGCCGGAACGCGTAGGTGCCCACGGCCAGTACGAGGATCGCGGCGATCGTCACGGCTTCCCCCGTCACGGCTTCCTCCCTCACGGCTTCCCCCGTCACGGCTTCCCCCTCACGGCTCCCGCCGGGCGGCGAGAAGTCCGGCGAGTGCGAGCAGTACGGGCAGGCCCGGGGGCAGGACTGGCGTGGCGGCCAGGGCGACGGCGGCGCCGAGCAGGGCCGCGCGGCGGGTTCCGGCGTCGCCCAGTGTGGGCAGCACGAGGGCGAGCAGCACCGCCGGGTACGCCGCGTCGAGGCCGAACGCGCCGGTGTCTCCCACCGCCTTCCCGGCCAGGGCGCCGGCCAGGACGCAGATGTTCCACGTGACGAACAGGCCCAGGCCGGAGATCCAGAACGCGGCCTTGCGCCGGGCGGGGTCCGGCTGGGCGAGCGCGAAGGCGGCCGTCTCGTCCGTGATCAGGTGGGCCCCGAACAACCGGCTCGAGCGGCCCTTTCCCAGGACGTCCGTGACGGCCAGGCTGAAGGGCACGATGCGCGTGTTGAGCGGGAGCGCGGCCGCGACGGCGGCGACCGGGCCGCCGCCCGCCAGCAGGATGCCGACCGCGCTGAACTGGGCGGCGCCGGCGAACACCACGAGCGACATGACCACCGGCAGCCAGACCGGCAGCCCACCGGCGACCGCGATCGCGCCGAACGAGATGCCGATCACCCCGTCGGCCAGGCACACCAGGGCCACATCGCGCAGCAGGCCGCGATCCTGTGTTCGGAGAAGCGAACGCATGTTTTCTAGAATGGACAGAGAGGCAGTGTTCGTCAAGACGAACGATCAGACTCCTGGAGCGAACATGACTGATGGCACGCCCCGCCTGCCGCTCGACCGGATCGCCGCGGCCCTGCGGCGGGAGCGCACCCGGGCCGGGCTCTCGCTCTCCGAGCTGGCGAAACGCGCCGGGATCGCGAAATCCACGCTGTCCCAGCTCGAATCGGCGACCGGCAACCCGAGCCTGGAGACGCTGTGGGCGCTGGGCGTGGCGCTGGGCGTGCCGTTCAGCACGCTGGTCGAGCCGCCACGGCCGGCGGTCCAGGTGATCCGGGCCGGCGAAGGGCCGACCGTGCCCTCGGAACGGTCCGACTACGCCGCGACGTTGCTGTCCTCGAGCCCGCCGGGCGCGCGCCGGGACATCTACTTCCTGCGCGTGGAGCCCGGTCCCGCGCGGGAGTCGGATCCGCATACGCCGGGCACCGTCGAGCATCTGATCGTCGGGACCGGGCGGGTGCTGGCGGGTCCGGACGACGAGCCGGTCGAACTCGCCGCCGGGGACTACCTCTCGTACCCCGGCGACGTACCGCACATCTGCCAGGCGCTGGAGCCGGACACGACCTGCATCATGATCATGCAGCACACGTGAACCCTCGTGGCCCAGTCGCGACCCGCAGGGCACGGCGGTGCAATCCGGCCCCGCCGGGGGAGAATCCTGGTAGCCGCCCTCCGCAGAAGAAGGGGTCCGCCATGCCACTGCGCAGCACCAGACTTCCGCGGGACGCCGTACACCACCCGCTGTTCGCCCGCGTCTACGCCCGCGTCAGCGTGGTCGCCGAGGAGAGGGCGGGGATCGGCGCGCACCGCGAGGAGTTGCTCGCCGGGCTGTCCGGGCGGGTGATCGAGATCGGCGCGGGGAACGGTCTGAACTTCGCGCACTATCCCCGGCAGGTCTCCGAGGTGGTGGCGATCGAGCCGGAGCGCACCCTGCGGCGGATGGCGACCGCGGCGGCCCTGCGCGCCGACGTGCCGGTCGATGTCGTACCGGGTGTGGCAGAGGCGCTGCCGGTGAAGAGCGAGGCGTTCGACGCGGCGGTCACCTCGCTGGTGCTGTGCAGCGTGCGCGATCTGCCGCGGGCCCTGCGGGAGATCCGCCGGGTGCTGCGGCCGGGCGGCGAGCTGCGCTTCTTCGAGCACGGGCGCGCGGAGGGCAGGGCCATGGCGACCGCGCAGCAGGCCCTCGACAGGACCGTGTGGCCCCTGCTGTTCGGCGGCTGCCACACGGGCCGGGACACCCTTTCCGCGCTGGAGGGCGCGGGATTCGAGATCGGCGCGTACCGGCGGCTGCGGGTCCCCGAGCAGGGCCCGCAGCTGCCGACCTCCGCGCACGTGCTCGGCGTGGCCCGGCGGCCCAGCGCATAGCCCCCGCCGAACGCGACGGTCGCAGTGAAGCGCGTCAGAGACTCCAGCTGCGCAACTCATCGGCGATGGCGCGGACGTCGGCCGTGCCGTCCTTGACCAGGCGGGCGAGATCACGGACCTGCTCCGGCGAGGTGGTGACCTTCAGTCCGCTCGCGACGAGGTAGCCGTACGCGACCGCGGTGGCGAACATCGCGTTCGACCGCTCCAAGGCCGGTACGTGCAGCAGGAGTTGCAGCAGGGCCGCCGCGCGGTCCTGTGGGTCGGTGTAGACGGGCACGCCGAATATCTCCGCCTCGTGCCTGCTGACGGCGGCGACCAGTGATCCCCAGTCGGTGACGGGCGGATCACCGGGGATGTGCTGTTCGGCGATCATGAGGAGCCAGGCAAGGTCGATGCGCAGGGTCAACGGGGCTTGCGCTCCTCGCCGAACTCCTCAGCGAACACGTGCTCGTACTGCTTCATGAAGTCGGCCGCGGCTTCCACGAACGTATGGCCCGCCTCGCCCGCGTCCTGGCGGACGAGCTCTTCGATGTAGCGGTTCATACTCAAGCCCCGCTGGAGGGCGCGCTGTCTCGCGGTCTCGGCGGTGGACTCGTCCACACGGACGTTCAGCTGGGTTTTGGCCACGGCACCAAGCTAGCGCTCTTCCGCTAGCAAAGGCAAGCGCAGGGGGCGGGGCGCAGGGGGTGCCCTTGGGGGTCGGGCCATACGCCGGTACGAGACGGGGGGCGCGAGACCGTACCGGAGGGGGATGCCGATGTCCGGGCACCGACTTACTCTCGGTCGCGTACGGACGGTGGATCCCGGTCCAGGGAGGCGGCCTTGTCCACACCTGCGGCACCGAAGGCATACGGCGTGGCGGAGGGTGCGGAGATCGCCGCCCGCGCCTCGGCCCTGACGAAGGCGTACGGCTCGGGCGAGACGGCCGTACTCGCCCTGGACGCGGTGGACGTGGCGATAGCGCGCGGCCGGTTCACGGCGGTGATGGGCCCCTCGGGCTCCGGCAAGTCGACGCTCATGCACTGCCTCGCGGGTCTGGACACGGTCTCGGCGGGCCAGGTGTGGCTGGGCGAGACGGAGATCACCGGGCTGAACGACCGGGAGCTCACCCGGCTGCGGCGCGACCGCGTGGGCTTCATGTTCCAGTCGTTCAACCTGCTGCCGACGCTGAACGCGGCGGAGAACATCACGCTCCCCATGGACATCGCGGGCCGCAAGCCGGACCGGGAGTGGCTGGAGAAGGTCATCGACACCCTCGGTCTGCGGGACCGGCTCGGCCACCGCCCTGCGCAGCTGTCCGGCGGCCAGCAGCAGCGCGTGGCCTGTGCGCGAGCGCTGGCCTCGCGCCCGGAGCTGATCTTCGCCGACGAGCCGACCGGCAACCTGGACTCGCGGTCCGGCCTCGAGGTGCTGCGGTTCCTGCGCGAGGCGGTGGACGATCTCGGCCAGACAGTGGTGATGGTGACGCACGACCCGGGGGCCGCGGCACACGCCGACCTCGTACTGTTCCTCGGAGACGGGCGGATCGTCGACGCGATGCCGGAACCGACCGCGGAGGCCGTACTGGAGCGGATGAAGCGTTTCGACTCGATCAGCTCGGCCGGGAAGAGCTGACTCCCGGTGCTCCGGGCCACCCTGCGCAGCTTTCTCGCCCACAAGGGACGCCTGCTGCTTTCCGCGCTCGCCGTGGTGCTGTCGGTGGCGTTCGTCGCCGGAAGCCTGATCTTCTCGGACACCGTCAACCGCACCTTCGACCGGCTCTTCGCCTCCACGTCGGCGGATGTGACCGTGGCACCGCGGTCGGAGTTCGACGAGGCCGGCGGCCTGTCGTCGGGCCGGGTGGAGACGCTGCCCGCCGCGCTGCGCGAGCGCGTCGCCGCCGTGGACGGGGTCGCGGACGCGCAGGTCGACGTCCGGGTGGAGCGGGTGACCCTGGTCGACGAGCGGAACGAGCCGGTCGGACCCACGTCGGGGGCGCCGACCATCGCCACCAACTGGAACGACACCGAGCGCAGTCCGGTGAAGCTGAGCAGCGGGCACCTCCCGCGCGGCGCGGGCGAGGCGCTGCTGGACGCCGACACGGCCGACCGCGACGGCCTCGGGATCGGCGACACGCTGCGGGTGGTGGCACCGCCGGGCACCTTCCCGGTCAAGGTCGTGGGCATCATGGCCTTCACCACGACCAACCCGGGCGCGGCGCTGGTCGCCCTCGACACGCCGACGTCCCAGACGAAACTGCTCGGCAAGCCCGGGGCCGCCACCGCGATCATGGCGGACGCGGCGCCCGGCACCAGTGACGAGGTGCTCAAGCAGCGCATCGCCGACGAGCTGGGGTCCGGTTACGAGCTCAGCACGCGTGACGAGCGGGCGGAGTCCCAGGCCGCAGAACTGGGCGGCTTCCTCGACGTGATCAAGTACGTGATGCTGGGCTTCGCCGGGATCGCGGTGCTGGTCGGCGTCTTCCTGATCGTCAACACCTTCTCCATGCTGATCGCTCAGCGCACCCGCGAGCTGGGGCTGCTGCGCGCGCTGGGCGCCGACCGCCGTCAGGTGCGGCGCTCGGTGCTCACCGAGGCGCTGCTCCTCGGCCTGACCGGCTCAACGCTGGGTCTGGCCGCGGGAGTCGGCCTCGCGGCCGGGCTGATATCGCTGATGAGCCTGCTCGGGATGAACCTCGACGCGGCCGAGATGGTGATCGGCTGGCAGACCCCGGTGTCCGCGTACGTGGTGGGGGTGGGCGTGACCTTCGTCGCCGCCTATCTGCCCGCCCGGCGGGCGGCCCGGGTCTCCCCCATGGCCGCGCTCGCCGACATCGAAGTGGCGGGCGTGGGGCGGCCGTTGCGGATCCGCGCCGTCGCGGGCGCGGTGCTGGGGGCCGGCGGGGCGGCGGCGCTGGCGGGCTGCGCGAAGGCCACACAGACCCAGCAGGCATCCTCGCTGCTGCTGCTCGGGCTCGTCCTCACCCTGGTCGCCACGGTCGTCGCGGGCCCGCTGCTCGTACGCCCGGTCATCCGGGTGCTGGGCGGGGCCTTCCCGCGGGTGTTCGGCCCGGTGGGCCGGATGAGCCAGCGCAACGCCCTGCGCAACCCGCGCCGCACCGGGGCGACCGCGGCCGCGCTGATGGTGGGACTCGCCCTCGTCACCGGCATGTCCGTGGCCGGTGAGTCGATGACGCAGTCCTTCGACCAGCAGATCGACCGGCAGCTCGGCGCCGACTTCGTGGTGCAGAACAGGAACTTCGCGCCGTTCCCGCAGGAGATCACCGAGCGGGTGCGGGAGGTGGACGGGGTCGGCACGGTCGTACGGGAGCGGTTCGCACCAATGCGCCTGAAGCTGCCCGACGGGACGACGGCCAGGACGACGGGCGCGGGCTTCGACCGGGGCATGGACGAGGTCGTGAACATGGAGTACGCGGCCGGGAACACGGCTTCCGCCCTCGGGAACGGCCGGATCGGGCTGCAGAAGGCATACGCGGACGACCACCGGATCCGTATCGGCAGCAGGATCCAGGCCACCTTCGCGAACGGGCAGAGGGCGGACCTGACGGTGGGTGCTCTGACGGACATGGAGTCGGGCGAGGGGTTCGGGACCCAGGGCGGCTTCTTCATGAGCATGGACACCCTGGAGAAGCACATCCCCGGCGGGCAGGACGCCGCGGTGTACGCCAACGCCGCGGACGGCACCGATCCGCAGGCGCTGCGCGACCGGCTGGAGAGCGCCCTCGACGCCTTCCCGCAGGTGCAGGTGCGCGACCAGGCCGACTACAAGGAGCTGATCCGGGGCCAGATCGCCGTCCTGCTGTACCTGGTGTACGCGCTGCTGGGCCTGGCGATCGTCATCGCGGTGCTGGGCGTGGTCAACACCCTCGCCCTGTCGGTCGTCGAGCGCACCCGCGAAATCGGCCTGCTGCGGGCGATCGGCCTGGCCCGGAGACAGCTGCGGCGCATGATCCGGCTGGAGTCGGTGGTCATCGCGGTCTTCGGCGCCGTACTGGGCCTGGCACTCGGGCTCGTGTGGGGTGTGGCGGTCCAGCAGGTGCTGGCGCTTGAGGGGATGAAGGCCTTCGCGGTCCCCTGGCCGGTGGTCGCGGCGGTGGTCGCCGGGTCCGTCCTGGTGGGCCTGGCGGCCGCTCTGCTGCCCGCGCTGCGGGCGTCGCGGATGAACGTCCTCGCCGCCATCGCCAATGAATGAGGCCGGTGTTCACCCTCAGCACGGACACCGGGTCGTCCCGAAGGGGCGCGTGGCGGGCGAACTCGCGGCACACGCGCCGGACCTGTCCGGGGAGCAGGGACCGGAGGCCGAAATCCGTTCGCCGCCGCGCCGCTCGCGGTGGTGGGATGGCGCCATGAGCGATATCCGGATACGGGCCGCGTCGGCCGCGGATGTGGAGACCGTGCTCGCCTTCTGGAAGGAAGCGGCGGAGGGCGCGAGCATCAGCGACGACGCGGACGGGGTGGCGCGGCTGATCTCCCGCGACCCCGGGGCCCTGCTGCTGGCCGAGCGCGCGGGCGCCCTCGTCGACCTCGTCGGCACGGTGATCGCGGGCGATGGGGGTACCGCCCATGCCGTTCAGGCTATGGGGGAGGCTGGCGCTGCCACCTCTACCGGCTCGCGGTGCACCCGGACCACCGGCGGCAGGGCGTGGCGACCGCGCTGCTGAAGGCCGCCGAGGACCGGTTCACCTCGCTCGGCGGCCGGCGCGGGGATGCGATGGTGCTGAACCGCAACGCGCTCGCCCACCACGCCTGGAGCGCCGCCGGTTACGCGCGGCAGCCCCAGTGGAGCCGCTGGGTCAAGCCCCTGGGCGCCTGAACCGCCGCCCCTCCCCCGGGAACCCGGGCCGCACCCTTTGCTCCTCCTTTACCATGGGTGCACATTCCGCGATGTGAAAGGTGTGAGCGTCCGCCCATGGGCGAGCCTCCCAGTAGTCCCCGTCCTCGAGCCGATCGCGCAGTCCTCCCTCCCCTGCCGGATCATGGGTGGGAGGTGTACCGATGACCGAAGTGCTTCTGCTGGCGCTCGCCATCCTCCTGACGCTCGCCTGCGGCGTCTTCGTCGCGGCCGAGTTCTCGCTGACGACGGTCGAGCGCAGCGTGCTGGAGCGGGCGGTGGCCGAGGGGCAGCGGGGCGCGGACACCGCGCTCAGGGCCGTACGGACCCTCACCTTCCAGCTCTCCGGGGCACAGCTCGGCATCACCGTCACAGGCCTGGTCATCGGCATGCTCGCCGAGCCGTCGCTCGGCAGGCTGCTGGCCGGTCCGCTGGAGGCCGTCGGCATACCCGCCTCCGCCTCCTCCTCCGTCGCCCTGATCCTCGGCACGGCCGTCTCGACGGTCATGCTGATGGTCGTCGGCGAGCTGGTCCCCAAGAACTGGGCGATCTCCAGCCCGCTGCGGGTGGCCCGGCAGGTGGCGGGACCGCACCACGCCTTCAGTACGGCCTTCCGCCCGCTGATCGGGCACCTCAACAACGCCGCCAACCGCCTGGTGCGGCGCATGGGCCTGGAGCCGGCCGAGGAGCTGGCCTCCGCGCGCGGGCCGCAGGAGCTGGTCGCGCTGGCCCGGCACTCCGCGAGGGAGGGCGCCCTGGAGGCGGACACCGCGGAGCTGTTCGTCCGCACCCTCGGCCTCGCGGAGCTGACGGCCGAGAACGTGATGACGCCGCGGGTCCAGGTCGTCGCCCTCGACGAGCAGACCACGGCGGAGGACGTCGCCAACGCAACCCGCGCGACCGGCCTCTCCCGCTTCCCGGTCTACCGGGACAGCCTCGACACCGTCATCGGGACCGCGCACATCAAGGACGTCCTGGCCATACCCGCCGACCAGCGCGCCTGGCGCCCGGTATCCGAGATCCTGCGCGAGCCGGTCCTCGTCCCCGAGTCGCTGACCGTGGACCGGCTGCTGGACCGGCTGTCCGCCAAGCACGCCATGGCCGTGGTCATCGACGAGTACGGCGGCACGGCGGGCGTGGTCACGCTGGAGGACATCGTCGAGGAGGTCGTCGGCGAGGTCCGCGACGAGCACGACCCGCTCGAGGTGCCCGACCTGGCGCCCGCGGGCACCGACGAGGACGGCCGGGCGCTGTACGACGCGGACGGCGCGGCCCGTACCGACCAGTTGGCGGCCATCGGTCTGCGTGTCCCCGAGGGCCCGTACGAGACGCTCGCCGGCCTGCTCGCGACGGAGCTCGGCCGGATCCCGGAGGAAGGGGACAGCGTGGAGGTGGCCGGCTGGCGGATCGACGTGGTGGACGCCACCGGCCACCGGGCTGCGCGCGTACGGCTGTGCGCGCCGCTGCCCGGGACCGAATCCCCCGATGACGGGGAGGCGGCCCGATGACTCTGCTGCAGCTCTTCATCGGTCTGCTGACCCTCGTCGTCAACGCCTTCTTCGTCGGCGCCGAATTCTCGCTGATCTCGGTGCGCCGGGACCAGCTCGAGCCGCTCGCCGAGCAGGGCGACCGGCGCGCCCGCAGCGTGATGTGGGGCCTGCAGCACGTCTCGGCGCTGATGGCCGCGGCGCAGCTCGGCATCACGCTGTGCACGCTGGTGCTGGGTGTGGTCGCAGAACCGGCGATCGCGCACCTGCTGGAGCCGCTGTTCCACGCGGTGGGCCTGCCTGACGGGCTGATCCACCCGGTCGCGTTCGTCATCGCGCTCGGCGCCGCGACATATCTGCACATGCTCTTCGGCGAGATGGTGCCGAAGAACGTGGCGCTCGCGGAGCCGGTGCGCTCGGCGCTGCTCCTGGGGCCGCCCATGGTGGCGCTGACGCGCGCGCTGCGCCCGGTGATCTTCGCGGTCAACGCCTTCGCGAACGGGCTGCTGAAGCTGTTGCGCGTGGAGCCGAAGGGCGAGGTGCCCGCGACGTTCTCGGACGACGAGCTGGCCGGTATGGTCGCCGACTCCAGCCAGGCGGGGCTGCTGGACGAGCGGGCGACCGAGCGGCTGCGCGACGCGCTGGAGCTGAGCCGCCGTCCCGTGGGCGAGGTGGTGGTCCCGGTGGAGCAGGTCGTCTCGGCGCGGTTGGGGGTCACGCCCGAGGAGCTCGAGCAGCTGTCCGCGGAGTCCGGCTACTCCCGGTTTCCCGTCGTCGACGACGACGGCCGGATCGTGGGCTATCTGCATGTCAAGGACGCGCTGGACGCGCGGCCCAGGGACCTGCCCTTCGCCAGGGGGACGATGCGGCCCATCGCGCGCGTGAAGGCGTCGCTGCCGCTGGACGACGCGCTGGGAGCGATGCGGAGCACCGGTACGCACCTCGCCGCGGTGATCGGCGACGACGGGCGCCTCGGCGGGCTCGTCACGATGGAAGACGTCCTGCGGGAGCTGGTGGGGAAGGCTCCCTCGGCCTGAGCCGGCCCGGCCGCACCGGCCCGGGCCCGTACACGTCAGAGCGCCGCCGAAGGACGGCCCCAGGGAAGGACCGCGATGACGTCCCAGCTGGTGGTGGACCAGGTGTCGGTGGGTTACCCCGGCCGCCCGGTGCTGGAGCACGTCTCGCTGCGCGTACCTCCGGGCGAGCACGTGTGCGTCATCGGCGACAACGGCTCGGGCAAGTCCACGCTCCTGCGGCTGATCGCCGGGCGGCAGGCGCCGGACGAGGGCCGGGTGACGGTGACCGCCGACGGCGGCACCGGCTATCTGCCGCAGAGCCTCGAACTTCCGGCGCGGGCGACCGTACGGGAGGTCATCGACGAGGCGCTCGCGGATCTGCGGGACCTGGAGCGGCGGATGCGCGAGGCCGAGGCCGCCCTGGGCACGGCGGACGCGCAGCAGGTGGCGGCGTACGGCGACCTGGTCGCGGCGTACGAGGCGCGGGACGGCTATCTCGCCGAGACCCGCCTGGACACCGCGCTGCACGCGCTCGGCCTGCCGCACCTCGATCGCGCCCGGCGGCTCGGCACCCTCTCGGGCGGCGAGCAGTCCCGGCTCGCGCTGGCCTGCGTACTGACCTCCTCGCCCGAGCTGCTGCTGCTCGACGAGCCGACGAACCACCTGGACGAGGATGCGGTCGGCTGGCTGGAGGAGCGGCTGCGGGCCCACAAGGGCACAGTCGTGGCGGTCACCCACGACCGGGAGTTCCTGGACCGGGTGGCCGACACCGTGGTGGAGGTGGACGGCGACCGGCGGGCCGTGGAGCGCTACGGCGGCGGCTGGCCCGGCTTCCTGCAGCAGAAGGCCGCGGCCCGGCACCGCTGGGAGCAGCGGTACCGCGAGTGGCGCGAGGAGGTCGAGCGGCAGGAGGAGCTGGCCTCGGCGGGCGCGGCGCGGGTCGCGGCCGGCTGGCGGATGAGCGAGCGGCCTGCCTGGACCAGGCACCAGAGGTCGGTGGAGGGGCAGCTGTCGGGGCGGGTGCGCAACGCCCGGGAGCGGCTGCGGCGGCTGCGCGCGGAGCCGGTGCCGCGGCCGCCGGATCCGCTGCACTTCACCGTGGCCATCGGCGGCGGCCGCAGGGACGACGGCACGGAGGCGGAGGAGCCGGCGGCCGAGCTGGTGGGGGTGGCGGTCGACGGACGGCTGTCGGTGGACCGGCTGGCGCTCGCCCCGGGCGAAAGGCTGCTGCTGATGGGCCCGAACGGCGCGGGCAAGACGACGCTGCTGCGGGTGCTGTCCGGGGAGCTGGCGCCCGACCGGGGCCGGGTCCGGCTTCCTGAGCGGATCGGCAGGCTGCCGCAGGAGGTGCCCGCCATCGCGTCGCGGCGACCGCTGCTCGCGGCGTTCGCGGAGGGGCTGCCGGGCGAGCCGGAGGAGCACGCGGAGACGCTGGCCGCGCTGGGGCTGTTCCGCGAGGAGGACTTCCAGGTGCCGGTCAGCGGCCTGTCGGTGGGCCAGCGGCGCAGGCTGTCCCTGGCCCGGCTGCTCACCCGGCCCGTGGAGCTGCTGCTGCTGGACGAGCCGACGAACCACCTGTCGCCGGAGCTCGTGGAGGAGTTGGAGCAGGCCCTCTCGGCGTACGCGGGCACGCTCGTGGTGGTGTCGCACGACCGGAGGCTGCGGGCACGGTTCACCGGTACGAGGCGGGAGATGGCGGAGGGGCGGCTGCTGCCCTTGGAAGATCGGTAGGTAGGGCCTGACCGGCTCGGCGCGACAAGACGAGCGCCGTGCGGTGCGGGGTACGGCGGAGGGCTCAGCGCAGTTCGAACCAGACCGACTTGCCCTCCAGGGTCTGCTCCACACCCCACTCGCTGGACATCAGGTGGACCAGTTCCAGGCCCCGGCCGTGTTCGTCGTCGGGAGCGGCGGATCGCCTCCTGGGCAGCTTCCGGCTGCCGTCCTCGACCCGGCACCGCAGACCCTGGCGCCGCTCGACGGTGAGCTGGAGCGGCCCGTCGGTGTGCAGCAGTGCGTTCCCGACGAGCTCGCTCACGAGCAGCTCGGCGGTGTGGGTGAGATGTTCGAGCTGCCAGTCTGCGAGTACGGCGCGTATGGCGATCCGGGCACGACGGCACGCGACGGGGTCGCTCGGCAGATGCCAGGGACCCGATATGCGGCCGTCCTGGCGAGGGACGCCCGAGAGGACCGGCCCCTCCGCCCTCTGCGGAAAGGCAACCTCCCGGGCCCCGGGTATGTGGGGATGGTGCATCGGGTCTCCACTGGGCCATGGCCGGCGGCTCGAGAATGCCGGCCTGGTAGGGACCGCCTTTGCTGTGCTTCCCGTCTCGGGAAAGTGATCACGTCCCAGGATCACTGTCACGGTCATACTGCCTGGTACGACCCTAATTTGGCTTTACCGAGAAGTAAAGTGCTGTACATGATCGATCGCCCGAGTGATGAGGACATGCTCGACGCCGCCTGCGCGGTATTCGCCGAAGTCGGTTTCCACGCGGCCACGATGGAGGACATCGCGGCCCACGCGAAAACAACGAAGCCCACCCTCTATGCCCATTTCGGCAGCAAGGACGATCTTTATCGGCGGTGCGCAGAGTTCGCTGCCGACACGCTCGGTACACGGGTTTTCGAGTCGTATGCGGCGGCCGCGGAACTTCCGCTGGAGGCCCAGGTCAGGGCCAGCATGGAGACCCTTTTCGGCTACGCCGCCCGGCACCCGTCGAAATTCCTGCTGCTCTTCGGCCCCGACCCGGTCGGCACCGTCGCGGAGGCCCGCCAGCGGATGACCGGCACCACGGCCCAGGAACTCGCGCGGCGCATTCGAGACTTCACCGAGCGCCACGGGAGAGGCCGCTGGGGCGTGAGCGCGGAGCTGTGCGCCTCGCTGATTGTGGGCCTGACCGTCGAGGGCGCCCGCTATGCGCTCTCCACCGAATCACTGGACACCGCGGCCGCGGGGGAATTCGCCACAGCCTTCACCGTGGCCGCGCTCCGGCACATCGATCCCGCCCTCGCCGACGAAATCGACGCGTCGGCCTCGCCGCCGGATTCCGCCTGAGCGACATGGCCCCGTACTCCCCGGGGGCCGCGGCTGGGCGCGGCCGTACCCGGGAGTAGGATCACCGCGCCATGCAGATGAATGCTCCCTACACCAGCCTCGTCGCGGTCGGCGACTCCTTCACCGAAGGCATGTCGGACGCGCTGCCCGACGGCACGTACCGTGGCTGGGCCGACCTCCTCGCGGCACGGCTCGCCGCCCGCACGCCCGGCTTCCGCTACGCCAACGTCGCGGTGCGCGGCAAGCTCATCCGGCAGATCGTCGACGAGCAGGTGGATACCGCCGCAGCGATGGGCGCGGACGTGATCACGCTGGTCGGCGGGCTCAACGACACCCTTCGGCCCAAGTGCGACATGGGCCGGGTCCGCGGGCTGCTCGAGGACGCCGCCGGGCGGCTCGCCCCCTCCTGCAGGCAGCTGGTGCTGATGCGCAGCCCCGGCCGCAACGGCCCGGTCATGGAGCGATTCCGCCCGCGCATGGAGGAGCTGTTCTCCTTCGTCGACGAACTGGCCGCGCGGCACGGCGCCCTCGTCGTCGATCTGTACGGGGCTCCGGTGCTGGCGGACCAGCGCCTGTGGCACGTCGACCGGCTGCATCTGACGGCCGAGGGTCACCGGCGGGTCGCGGAGGCGGTGTGGCAGACCCTCGGCCTCGAGGCGGAGCACGACTGGCGGGCCATGCTGCCCCCGGCCGTGCGGCCGGGATGGGCGGCCCGGCGCGTCGGCGACCTGCGGTTCGCGCGCGAGCACCTGGTGCCGTGGATCGGGCGCCGGCTGACGGGCCGCTCGTCGGGCGACGGCCGTCCGCCCAAGCGCCCCGAGCTGCTGCCGTACGAGGTCCCGGCCTCGTAGCGGTCCTGCGGCCCACCGCGTAGCGGGCCACCGGACGGGCAGGGCACTGGCCTGCGCGAATCGCCAGTAGAATCCCTACACGTGACCTCCAAGCCCAGCATCCCGAATGTCCTGGCCGGCCGCTACGCCTCTGCGGAGCTCGCCGTCCTGTGGTCCCCCGAGTACAAGGTGACGCTGGAGCGGCGGCTCTGGCTGGCCGTGCTCCGCGCGCAGAAGGACCTCGGCATCGAGGTGCCGGAGCAGGCGCTAGCCGACTATGAGCGGGTCCTCGAGCAGGTCGACCTGACCTCGATCGCCGAGCGCGAGAAGGTCACCCGGCATGATGTGAAGGCGCGTATCGAGGAGTTCAACGCCCTCGCCGGGCACGAGCACGTGCACAAGGGCATGACCTCGCGGGACCTCACCGAGAACGTCGAACAGCTGCAGATCCGGCTCTCCCTGGAGCTGACCCGGGACCGTACGGTCGCCGTCCTGGCACGCCTGGGCCGACTGGCGGCCGAGCACGCCGAGCTGGTGATGGCGGGCCGTTCGCACAACGTCGCGGCCCAGGCCACGACCCTCGGGAAGCGGTTCGCGTCGGCGGCCGACGAGCTGCTCGTCGCGTACGCGCGCCTCGACGACCTGCTGGGCCGCTACCCGCTCCGCGGCATCAAGGGCCCGGTCGGCACCGCGCAGGACATGCTCGACCTCCTCGGCGGCGACACCGCGAAGCTGGCGGACCTGGAGCGGCGGGTGGCGGAGCACCTCGGCTTCTCGCACGCCTTCACCTCCGTCGGCCAGGTCTACCCCCGGTCCCTCGACTACGACGTGGTGAGCACGCTGGTCCAGCTCGCCTCCGCGCCGTCCTCGCTCGCCAAGACCATCCGGCTGATGGCCGGGCACGAGCTGGTGACCGAGGGCTTCAAGCCCGGCCAGGTCGGCTCCTCCGCGATGCCGCACAAGATGAACACCCGCTCCTGCGAGCGCGTCAACGGACTCGCCGTCATCCTGCGCGGCTACGCCTCGATGGCCGGCGAGCTGGCGGGCGACCAGTGGAACGAGGGCGATGTCTCGTGCTCGGTGGTCCGCCGCGTGGCCCTGCCGGACGCCTTCTTCGCCTTCGACGGGCTGCTGGAGACCTTCCTGACGGTGCTCGACGAGTTCGGCGCCTTCCCCGCCGTCGTCGCCCGCGAGCTCGACCGGTACCTGCCCTTCCTCGCGACGACGAAGGTCCTCATGGGCGCCGTGCGGGGCGGGGTCGGGCGGGAGGCCGCACATGAGGTGATCAAGGAACACGCCGTCGCCTCGGCGCTCGCCATGCGCGAGAAGGGCGTGGAGCGCAACGAGCTGCTCGACCGGCTCGCCGACGACGAGCGCATCCCGCTGGACCGCACGCAGTTGGACGCGCTGATGGCCGACCGGCTGTCGTTCACGGGTGCCGCCGCGGACCAGGTCGCGACGGTCGTACGGCGGATCGAGGAGATCGCGGCGCAGCACCCGGAGGCCGCGGCGTACGCGCCCGGGGCGATCCTCTGACCAGCCTTCGGCCCGAGGACCTGGCGGCCGCCCGCGACCGCGCGATCGACGACGTGCTCGCGGGCGGTCTGCATGTGCTCTTCTGCGGCATCAACCCCGGGCTGATGTCCGGGGCGACGGGGCACCACTTCGCCCGGCCCGGCAACCGCTTCTGGCCCGTACTCCACGCCTCCGGGTTCACCCCTCGCCGGCTGCTCCCCGCGGAACAGGGCGAACTGCCGGCGTACGGCCTCGGCATCACGAACGTCGCGGCCCGCACCACGGCGCGGGCCGACGAGCTCGACGACGAGGAGCTGCGCGAGGGCGGGCGCATCCTGCGGGAGAAGGTACGGCGGTACGAGCCGCGGTGGCTCGCCGTGGTCGGCGTGACCGCCTACCGGGTCGCGTTCGGCGACCGGCACGCGAAGGTCGGGCCGCAGGAGCGGACGATCGGCGGGACGCGGGTCTGGGTGCTGCCGAACCCCAGCGGGCTGAACGCCCACTGGACCCTGCGGACGATGGCCGAGGAGTTCGGAAGGCTCCGCGAGGCCGCGGGCGTGGCGGACGCCAGGCACCGGGGCGACTCGTAGAGAAATGTCCGTTTTCCCAATAGCCGGAATTTTCGTGGTTGACCCGTGGTCGAGAACGAACGAGCATTTCCTCAATCGCCAAGGGATACAGCGATGAGGAGCCGTGAAAATGAAGGCAGTACGTTTGCATAATTACCACGAGCGGCCGGTCGTCGAGGACGTTCCGGAGCCCGTGATCGAATCCCCGCTGGATGTCATCGTGGAAATCGGAGGTGCCGGTCTCTGCCGTACCGATCTCCACATCGTCGAAGGCCAGTGGAATGAGAAATCCGGTGTGGATTTGCCGTACACCATCGGGCACGAAAACGCGGGATGGGTCCGCGAGACCGGTTCTGGAGTGTCCGGTCTGGAGGTCGGCGACGCCGTCATCATCCATCCCCTGATGACATGCGGACTGTGCCGCGCCTGTCGTTCCGGTGATGATGTGCACTGCTCGGCGAGCGCCTTCCCCGGGATCGACTCGGACGGCGGCATGGCCGAACTGATGCGGACCAGCGCTCGCTCGTGTGTGAAGCTCGCCCCCGCTCTGCAGCCTGCCGACGTGGCCGCTCTGGCCGACGCGGGCCTCACCGCGTACCACGCCGTACGGAAGGCGCTGCCCCTGCTCTACCCCGGCGCCACCGTCGTGGCGATCGGCGCGGGCGGCCTCGGCCACATCGGGGTCCAGTGCCTGACGGCGCTCACCGCGGCCGAAATCGTCGTGGTCGACAGGTCGGATGCGGCGCTGGAGCTCGCCAAGAACCTCGGGGCGCACCACACCGTGAACGCCGCCGCCGGGGACCCGGTCGCGGCGGTCAGGGAGATCACCGCCGGGCAGGGCGCGCACGTGGTCATCGACTTCGTCGGCGAGCAGGGCACCGAGTCGCAGGGCGTCGCGATGCTGCGCAGAGCCGGTTCCTACTTCGTCGTCGGATACGGGGGGCTGGTGAACGTCCCCACCATCGACATCATCTCCGCGGAGATCAATGTCGTGGGCAACCTCGTCGGCAGCTTCAACGACCTCGAGGAGCTGATGACACTCGCCGCTCAGGAAAAGGTGCGGCTGCACACCACGACGTACCCGCTGGACGCGGTGAACGACGCGATGGACGACCTGGACAACGGGCGTCTGCAGGGCCGGGGAATTCTGGTTCCCGGCGCCGGCCACCGGTGAAGCCATGACAGAGAACAGTTTCCGTCAGCGACTTCTTGCCGAATTCCTCGGCACCGGATTTCTCGTTTTCCTCGGCGTCGGCTCTATTCCGGCCACGCTGATGCTGCAGGAAAGCGGAAAGACCAGCTTCACGATGGCAGACCTGGGCATGATCGCCTTCGCGTTCGCCATGGCGGTCGTGGCCGCCGTGTTCGCCATCGGGCACGTCTCGGGCTGTCATATCAATCCGGCCGTGACCCTGGCCCTGGCCTCGACCGGCAGGATGAGCCGGCGGGAGGTGCCCGGCTACATCCTGGCCCAGTGCGCGGGGGCGGTCGTCGGCGCCGCGGCCATCGTCGCCGTACTCGGAACGCGGGCGGTGCGGCTGGGGCTGGGCGTCGCCACCTACGCGGCCCCCACCTCCTTCTCCCAGGCGTTCTTCGCCGAAGCCGTGGGCACCTTCATCCTGGTCTTCGTCGTCTTCGGCGTCATCGACCAGCGGGCCCCCGGCGGATTCGCGGGTCTCCCCATCGGTTTCGCCGTCTTCGCGATCGCGGTCGCCGTGGGCCCGGTCACCGGAGCCGCGCTCAACCCGGCGCGGACCCTGGGGCCGCTGGTCACCGCCGCGCTGGGGGGCGGTACGGCCCTCTGGTCGCAGCTGCCGGTGTACCTCGCGGCGCAGGTGGTGGGGGGTCTGCTGGCCGGCCGCACCTATGTCGCGGTCAGCAGAATTCGGACGGCCACGGCCTGACTGTTAGCCTGGCGCGCCGGCCGCCGTCGCATGACGTGGCGGCGACCGGCCCGTCGGGCCGGACCCCGGGGGGCCACGGAAGCCCATGAAAGGGGGCGACGATGCACGGCAACGACCAGTACGCGGTCGAGCCCCATGACCTGCTCGGATCGGTGCGGCGCGCGCTGATGGTGCTGGAAGTGGTGGCCACGTGCGGCGACGGCATCACCGCGAAGGCCGTCGCCCGCCGCCTCGGTCTGACCCTGCCCACCACCTACCGCCTGCTGAACACGCTCGTACACGACGGCTACCTGGTCCGTCTCCACCACTCCCGCGGCTACGGGCTGGGCTACAAGCTCACCGACCTGCACCGCCACCTGTGCGCGGAGCTCGATGTCACCCCCGGTGTCTCCGGTGTGCTCCACGAGATCCACCAGGAGTGCACGGCCGCCGCCTACTACACCGTCTTCCGGGACGAGGACATCGTCGTCGCCGAGGTGGCGGATTCACCCGAGGCGCCGCGGGCCGAACCGCTCGGCATCGGATTCCACGAGGCGCCGCATGCCACGGCCTTCGGCAAGGTCATGCTCTCGTCCCTGCCTGCCAGAAGGCGCCAGGACTACCTGCGCGGCCAGGGCCTGGCCCGTCTCACCGCTTCCACCATCACCGCACCCGACGTCCTGGAAGGGCATCTGCGGCAGGTGCAGTCCTCGCGTGTGGCCGTCGAGGTCGGGGAGTTCAGCTCCGAGCTGTCGTGCGTGGCCGCCCCGGTCTACAGCGACGGCGAGGTGGCGGGAGCCGTGGCCACCTCGGTTCCCACCAGGCTGTTCGCGCCGCGCCGGCGGCAGTTGGAGGAGGCCGTACGTCTCGGGGCCGCCCGCGTCTCCCGCCTGCTCGCCGCCGGCGCGACCGGGTAGGCGGCTCGAGCGCCCGGCACACCACCAAGGGTTCCCCGGCGCTTTCCAGCATCGTTGGAAAGTGGCCCGGGATGGTTTCCCCGGTCGGCCGTTGATCGGTCAGGGTGGCTCCACGGACCGCACGCCCGCGGCATCCGCCGTAAACGGACTGAGGAGAGAGCCCTATGCCCAAGGTACTGATCGTCACCGGTGACGCCGCCGAGGACCTCGAGGTCTTCTACCCCTACCAGCGGCTGCTGGAAGAGGGCTACGAGGTGCACATCTCGGCCCCGTCACGCAAGAAGCTCCAGTTCGTGGTGCACGACTTCGTCGAGGACTTCGACACCTTCACCGAGAAGCCCGGCCACGCCTGGCCTGCCGACCTCGCGCTGTCGGAGGTCGACCCGGCCGACTACGCGGCGGTGGTCATACCCGGCGGCCGTGCGCCCGAGTACCTGCGCCTGAATGCCGACTTCCAGCGCGTCGTCGGCCACTTCTTCGAAACCGGCAAGCCGGTCGCGCATGTGTGCCACGCGGCCGTGGCGCTCGCCTCCCTGGGCGTGCTGAAGGGGCGGCGTACGGCTGCCTGGCCCGCGTGCGCGCCGGACGTCGAGAGCGCCGGCGGCACCTTCGTCGACGAGGCCGCCGTCGTGGACGGGAACATGGTCTCCGCCCGGGCCTGGAACGACCACCCGGCGTGGATGCGCGCCTTCACCGAGCTGCTGCGCGAGCACGCTCCCCTCAGCGCCTGACGGCGAAACAGCGGGGTAGGGTGCCGGGTTCACCGCGATGAGGACGGAAGAACGGCAGAAGGGCGGCAGGATGTCCGAGGGGCAGGCTCTGCAGAGCATCGAACGCGCCATGGCGGTTCTCGACGCCGCCGCGGCCTCGTCCGAGCCGGTGACGGCCAAGGCGCTCGCCCGCGAACTCGGCTGTTCCCTGTCCACCGCCTACAACCTCGTGAACACACTGATGGCCGGCGGCTACCTGGAACGCGCGGACGGGGGCTACGTCCTCGGCGACCGGGTGTCCGCCCTCCACCGGGCCAGGGTGCGGCGCGGGCCCGCCGCCGAGGATGTCGGCGCCGTGCTCGAAGGGGTTCGGCGGGCGGGTGGCACGTCGTCGGCGTACTACTGCCGTTTCCGCGGGGGCAGCGTCGTCATCGAGAGCGGAGCCCACGCGCCCGGCGTCGGCCCCGAGTCCGTCCTCCCGCTCGGCCCGGACCTCCATGCCCATGCCACGGCCCACGGCAAGGTCCTGCTGTCCGGCCTGACGACTTCCGCCAGGCGGCGGTACCTGGAGGGGCGGGGCATGCCGAGGCTGACCGGACGCACCATCACACACGTCGCCCGCCTGGAGACCCAGCTCGAGCGCGTGCGGCGCAGGGGGATCGCCATGGCGGTCGAGGAACACGCACCCGGTGAGGCGTGCGTGTCGGTGCCGGTGACCGCACCGGACGGGCGGGTGCTGGCCGCCGTCTCCGTGGCGGTGCCCGCCCCGGCGCTCCGCGCCCACCGCGATGCACTGGTGCAGGCGCTGCAGCGGGGCGCCCGGGACGCCGCGCGCCTTCTTGCCGGGGACGGGACGCGGTCACCGGGGTAACGCCTGGTGCAGGCGGCGACCGGCTCCATGGGAGCAGCTCCGTGTGCCGACTCCAGGAGCCAGACTCCGTGTGCCCGGCTCCGTGTGCCCGACTCCGTGTGCGCGACTCGTGTGCGCGACTCCGTGTGCCCGGCTCCGTGTGCCCGACTCGTGTGCCCGCCTCCGTGTGCCCGGCTCCGTATGCGCTACCGCGCTGCCCGGGCTCAGCGCACGTCCTCCTCCCCTATCGCGGCGAAGAGCTGCAGCCGCGGCGGCGGCTCCGGTTCCTCCCGGGTGATGCCGAGCCCGACCCAGCGACCCTCGACACGCCAGGCGTACACCTCTCCCACGAGCCCGCTGAGCGTCCGCAGCGGCTCCGGGACCGGCTCGCCCTTCGCGGCCCGTTCCAAGCGGCCGGTTAACCGGGTGCGTTCGGGCTCGCCCCAGCGGTAGGTCAGCACCTGGACGAGCACCTGCAGCTCGGACTCGAACTCCTCGCGCGCATCCTGCACGGCGGACATGTCCTGCCCCCAGAGCCCGTCCACGGCGTCGAGTTCGGCGAGATGGAACCCCGGGCCGCTCTCGACCCGGCCCTCCACGCACCGCTGCGCGGGGAAGGGGCGCGCACACAGCCGCTCGATGGCCGTCAGGTGAGCCCTCGTGGTGTCCATGCCGTCAGTAAAACTGCTGCCACTGACAATTTGGCGGCCCGTCAGGCGCCGAGGCCCGGATGGGCGTTAGGCGTCGCGCCGTTCCAGGGCCCGCCGCCCCGCCCACACGGCGGCTGCGGTCCAGCCTGCCATCACCGCCAGACCCGCCCACGCACCCAGCGGGCCCTCCGGCACCGGGTGCATCACCTGCCAGCCCGCATGGTCGGGCAGGAACTGGGCGATGTCCCGGGTCGCGGAGATCTCACCCAGGATCGGCGATATGAGGAAGACGACCGGGGTGAGCAGGCCCAGGGCACCCACCGCGCTGCGCAGCAGAGCCGCGACGCCCGCGGAGAGCAGGGTCAGCAGAGCGAGGTAGGCCCCACAGCCGACGGCGGCGCGCAACGCCCCCGGCGCGCCGAGCCCGACACCGTGCTCGCCGAGCAGTGCCTGGCCGCCGAGGAAACTGCAGAAGCCGGTGAGCAGTCCGACGGCGAGCGCCAGCCCGCCTGCCACGGCCAGCTTGGCCCCGTAGAACAGGCCCCGGCGCGGTACGGCGGTCAGCGAGGTGCGCACGGTCCCGGTGCCGTACTCCCCCGCCAAGGTGAGGACGCCGAAGCAGAGTGCCGCGATCTGGCCGAAGTTGAGGCCGTAGAAGGAGCTGAGGACCGGCTCGAAGTCTGGCCCGTCGGACTCGGCCTCGCCGTAGAGCGCGCACACGACGACGGTGACGCCGACCGTACCCGCGAGGATCCCGGCGAGGGAGGCGAGCAGCGAGCGCACGGAGCGGATTTTCGTCCACTCGGAGCGGATGACAGCCGTGACTTCGGGACGGACCGCTGCGGATGTCCTCGGTGACATGGTCAGTCCTCCTCGGCGGAACCGGCGGGCGGGGTGGCGAATTCGGTGACGCCGGCGGTGAGGCTGAGATAGGCGTCCTCCAAGGTCGCCTGCTCGTCGGTGAGTTCGAGGATCGTGAGCCCTTCGTGGGCGGCGATGGCACCGATCTCCTCGGCCCGTGCCCCGTCGACCGTCAAGCGGGCGTCGGCCTTCTGGACGGCATCGAACCCCTTGCGGGCGAGTGCCGCGCGCAGGCGCTCCGGCTCAGTGGTGCGCAGTCGTACCCGGGGGCGGGCACGGGCGGCCAGGAAGGCGTCCATCGGCGTGTCGGCGAGCAGCCGTCCGCGGCCGAGGACGACCAGGTGGTCGGCCGTCATCGCCGTCTCGTTCATGAGATGGCTGGAGATGAGCACCGTACGGCCCTCCCCGGCGAGGCGTCGCAGCAACTGCCGCAGCCAGATGATGCCTTCGGGGTCGAGTCCGTTGGACGGCTCGTCGAGCATCAGCACGGGCGGGTCACCGAGCAGCGCCGCGGCGATGCCGAGCCGCTGCCGCATGCCCAGCGAGAAGGTCCGGACGCGCCGCCGGGCCACCGCAGCCAGACCGGCGTCCTCCAGGACTTCGCCGACCCGTGCTGCCGGGATGCGGTTGCTGTGGGCGAGGGCGAGCAGGTGGTCGCGGGCCGTGCGCGCCGGGTGCACAGCCGTGGCATCGAGGAGTGCGCCGACGTGCCGCAGCGGCTGCGCCAGTTCCCCGTACGGCCGGCCGCCGACGGTGGCGGTGCCGGAGGTGGGCCGGTCGAGGCCGAGAACGAGGCGCAGGGTGGTGGACTTGCCCGCCCCGTTGGGGCCGAGGAATCCGGTGACCCGGCACGGCCGGGCACCGAAGGTCAGCCCGTCGACGGCGCGGGTGGGCCCGTACTCCTTGGTCAGTTCGTGGACGTCGATCGTGGTCATGGCCCCACACTGCCGACCGCCCGGACGCCGGCTCCTCCCCTGCCCGGGGGTTCCGCCTCCCCCGCGCGGGGGACGTGAGGCCCCGGGGCCGCTGGGAGGATGGGGCCCATGCCCGGCTTCCTGCGCCCCCTGGCCCGCACCGTCACCTACACCCGCTGGCTGCATGTGCTGATCAGCGCCGTCTTCCCGGTGACGGTGTGGATGGTGTACCCGGGGGTGGAGGTCGCGAGTCCCGCCGGGGCCCTGCTGATGCTGGTGTTGCCCCTGCCGCTGCTGGCCGTGGCGGCCGTGGTGCCTGCCGTGCGGCTGGCCGAAGGAGTGCAGGCGCGGCTCCTGCTCAGTTCCGGTGCGCACGCCGGCCACCGGCACGGCGACCCGGACTCGGAGATCGCCGTCGCTCCTTCGGCGACCTGGGCCGACCGGTGGCGTACGGCGCTGTGGCTGGTGCTGCGGCTCGGAACCGGCCTCCCGGTGGCGTTCCTGAGCGTGCATCTGCCCCTGCAGTCGGTCGCGTTCACCGAAGGGGCGACCGGCGGGGTCCCCGACGACGACGCGGTGCTGCCCGTCGCCGGCCACCACTGGTGGTACGCGCTGCTCGCCCTGCTGCCCCTCGTCGTCCTCGCGGCCGTCGTCGTGGGCACGGGCGCGCTGATGGCCGCCGCGGCGCGCCGGCTGCTCGGCCGTTCGCCCGCCGAGCGCCTGGCCGCGCTGGAGGAGCGCACGGATCGGCTGCTGGAGCACAACCGGCTGGCGCGCGAGCTGCACGACTCCATCGGCCACGCGCTGACCGTGGCGGTGGTGCAGGCGGGCGCGGCGCGGGCCGCGGGCTCTGCGGAGTTCACGGATCGCGCCCTGGCGGCCATCGAGGACACCGGTCGACACGCATTGGAGGATCTGGAGCGGGTGCTGCGGCTCCTGCGCGACGACCCGGTCCGGAAGCCGGCCGAGCGGCCGACGCTCGCCGACGCCGGGCGGCTGGTGGAGTCCGCGAGGGCGTCGGGGGCGGCGGTCACGGCAGACGTGACGGGCCCGGTGGCGGGAGTGCCGGGCCCCGTCTCCCGCGAGGGGTACCGCATCGTGCAGGAGGCCCTGACCAACGCCCTCCGGCACGCCGGGCCTTCGGTCCGGGTCGCGCTGCGGATCGCCGTGTCCGAGCGGCTGGTGGAGCTCGACGTCCGCAACCCGCTGGACGCGGGCCGGGTCGCGCAGCCGAACTGCGGGCGCGGACTGCGCGGCATCCGGGAGCGCGCCGTGCTGCTCGGAGGCGAGGCCGAGACAGGGCCGTACGACGGCGACTGGCGGGTGCGGGCCAGCCTGCCGCTCGACCGGGCCGCGCCCTAGGCTGAGCCGATGCCCGTATCCGTCCTGCTCGTCGACGACGAACCGCTCGTACGGGCCGGCCTGCGCGCCATCCTCGAGGCGCAGCCCGATATCGAGGTCACCGGCGAGGCGGGCGACGGGGCCGCGGTAGTGCCGCTGGTGCGGAGCCTGCGACCGGACGTGGTCGCGATGGACGTGCGGATGCCGCTGCTCGACGGCATCGAGGCGACCCGCGCCGTCCTGCGCTCGGTGCCGGAGCCGCCGAAGATCCTCGTCGTCACGACCTTCGAGAACGACGAGTACGTCTACGACGCGCTGCGGGCGGGCGCGGACGGGTTCCTGCTCAAGCGCGCGCACCCGTCGGAGATCGTGCACGCCGTACGACTGGTGGCAGCCGGGGAATCTCTCCTCTTCCCCGCCGTGCTCCGATCGCTGGCGGCGTCGTACGGCAACCCGCGCGCCCGCGCGGCGATGGTTCGGGCGGCCCTGACCGAGCGGGAGGCCGAGGTGCTGCGGCTCATGACCCGCGGCCTGTCCAACGCCGAGATCGCCGCGGAGTTGGTGCTCGGCGCCGAGACGGTGAAGTCGCATGTCAGCGCGGTGCTGGCGAAGCTGGGAGCACGCGACCGCACACAGGCGGTGATCGCCGCGTACGAGTCGGGGTTCGTCGAGCCCGGATAGCGTTCCGGGTTCCTTACGAGAGGCGCACGACGCTCGCCGCGTCGCAGCTCAGCGGCTACGATCCGGCTCACACGCACTGGTAGGGAGGCCGGGTTTGGCGCGGCTCACCGGCGGGGACCCATCCCTGCTGCGACGGATCAACTCGGCGGTGGTGCTGTACGCGCTCCGGGACGGCGGAGCTGCGACCCTGACCCATCTCGTCCAGGACACGGGGCTGTCGCGGCCGACCGTCGAAGGCGTCGTCGAGGGGCTGATCGAGACCGGCCTGGTGCGAGAGGCGCCCGCCGAGGAGGGCGGGACGCGCCGTCAGGGCCGCCCCGCCCGCCACTTCCGCTTCCACGCCGAGGCCGGGCATCTGCTGGGTGTCGAGATCGGCCCGCACCGGGTCGCGGCGCTGCTCTCCGACCTCAGCGGGAACCTGGCGGGGTCCGCGGTGCGCGAGGTGCCCGAGAAGGCGTCCGCGGAGGAGCGGCTCGAACGGGTCCGCGCGGCGGTCGCCGACCTGCTGCGCCGCACAGGCGTGGCGCGCAGCTCGCTGCGCGCCGTCGGCGTGGGTACGCCGGGCATCGTCGAGGCGGACGGGACCGTACGCCTGTGCACGGCGCTGCCCGGGTGGACCGGGCTGCAGCTCGGCGAGCGGCTGCGGCGGTCCTTCCGCTGCCCGGTGCTCGTGGAGAACGACGCGAACGCGGCGGTGGTCGCCGAGCATTGGAAGGGCGCGGGCGCGGGCTCCGATGACATCGTTTTCGTGCTGGCCGGGCTGAGCCCGGGCGCGGGCTCGCTCATCGGCGGGCGGCTGCACCGCGGGTACGGCGGGGCGGCCGGGGAGATCGGCGCGCTGCACCTGCTGGGGCGGGAGGCCACACCGGAGCAGGTGCTGTCGACGACCGGCGAGCCGCTGCCGCCGCTCGACGAGGCGGCGGTGGCACGGGTGTTCGCGCAGGCGTGGGAAGGGGACGAGCGGGCGCAGCAGGCCGTGGAGCGGTTCATCCGGCGGCTGGTGCACGATGTGGCGGCGCTGGTGCTGGCCATGGACCCCGAGCTGGTCGTGGTGGGCGGCTGGGCCGCGGGCCTCGACGGCGTCCTGGACCCGCTGCGGGTCGAACTGGCCCGCTACTGCCTGCGGCCGCCGCGGGTCGAGCTGTCGATGCTGGGCGAGGCGGCCGTGGCCACGGGGGCCCTGCGGCTGGCCCTGGATCATGTGGAGGAACAACTCTTCGCCGTCGAGGGCACGGTCACCGCTCGGCGCTGAGACCCGAGATGAGACCTGAGACGAGGCCTGGGGCTACGCCTGAGCCAACCGAGCGGTGCGGCTGAACGGCCGCTGCGCGGCGGGAACTTGCGACCTGCCCGCCCGGAATCACTTCCGGACGGGCAGGTGGGAGACTCTGCGCCGAGGGCGTGAGCGCGCGGCCCGGACGGCTCAGGACGCGCGGCGCTGCTCGCCGGTGTGTGTGATCTGGACCGAGCCGGTCTCGCCGAAGGTGAGGCGGCAGGTGTCCGCCCGGTACGTGGCGACGGCGACCGCGACCGTGCGGCCCTGCGTGAAGTACCGCGTCGTGAGCACCAGCACCGGCGCGCCCGGCAGCCGGTCGAGCTGCCTGGCGTCGTCGGCGCGCGCGGAACCGAGTTCGACGGCGCGGTCCTGGCCCTCCAGCTCCAGCCGCTGCAGCTCGCGCAGCACGGCCCGCGCCCGCGCAGCACCGGCGAGCCGGTCGATGGCCGCGAGGCCGGGCACGGATCCGGCCGGTACATACAGCAGCTCCGCGGCGACCGGCTGGCCGTGCGTCCTGCGCGTACGCCGCACCGTGTGGACCTGCTCCTCCGGGTCGGTGCCGAGGAACCGGGCGACCGCGGCCGGAGGAACGGTCTCCTCGCAGTCGACGGGCTGCCAGGCATCGCCGCCCGAACCGGGCCAGCCGTGCTGCTCGGGGCCGACGGCCACGCCCACCCGGGGCGGGGCGACCGTGGTGCCGACGCCGCGGCGGCGCTGCAGCCTGCCTTCGAGTTCGAGCTGCTCGAGCGCCTGCCGCAAGGTGGCACGCGCGACGCCGAACCGGGCTGCGAGTTCACGCTCGTTGGGCAGGATCTCGCCCACCTCGAACTCGGAGTCCAGCGCGTCACTGAGCACGGTCTTCAGGTGCCAGTACTTCGGCTCCGGCACCGATTCGAGCTGCGTAGTCCCCACCCTGTCCTCCGCAATCTCCGTGTCCCTGGGATCCCCCGCACCGAAGGCCGGGGTAGAGGTTTTATCGCCCTTGTTTATTAAAGGTTCTTGCACTATCTCTGCGACCATAGGGCGGCTCTCATCCTTGGTCAATACCAATCCTCGATCGGCTGCCCGCCTCCCGCAGCCGTGCGACAGAGCATTCACACGGCGTTCGTGCAGCCCCGGCCGGATGGCCGGGAAGTGGCGCGATGTAGCGTCGATGATCGCCGGCGGAACGGGAGGCGACGGGCAATGGACCAGGTCACGGTGGTCACCGGCGGCGGTCGCGGGATCGGGGCGGCGGTCGCCGTACGGATGGCCCGCGCCGGACACCGGATCGGCATCGGCTACGAGCGCGCCCGCGACGCCGCAGAGGAGACGGCCGCGGCCGTGCGGGACGCGGGCTCCGCGTGCGTGGTCGTCCAGGCGGACACCAGCGTCGAGGAGCAGGCCGACGCCCTGTTCGACGCCGTGCGGCAGGAGTTGGGACCGGTTACCGGGCTGGTCAACAACGCCGGGATCACCGGCCCGCTGGGCCGCTTCGCGGACACCCCGCCCGACGTGATGCGCCGCGTGGTGAACGTGAACGTCACGGGCGCCCTGCTCTGCGCGCGCCGGGCCGTACGGGAGATGTCGACCCGGTACGGCGGCCGCGGCGGGGCCATCGTCAACATCTCCTCGGGCGCGGCCACGCTCGGCAGCCCCGGCGAGTACGTGCACTACGCCGCGAGCAAGGCGGCCGTGGACGCGCTGACCGTCGGCCTGGCCAAGGAGCTGGGCGCCGAGGGAATCCGGGTGAACTCCGTGCAGCCCGGCATGATCCTCACCGATATCCACGCCTCGATGGGCGACCCGGAACGGCCCTGGCGCAACCCGGAGCGCGTGCCGATGCGCCGTCCCGGCGAGCCGGACGAGGTCGCGGCCGCGGTGGCATGGCTGCTGTCCCCCGAGGCCTCGTACACCACGGGGGCGGTGCTGCGGGTCGCGGGCGGCCTCTAGGCCGTGGTCCCGGGAGCCGCTCAAGGCGCGACGGCGCCGAGCTTGTCGGGGTTCCGGACGATGTAGACACAGGCGATCCGGCCGTCCTCGGTCATGTCGAGCGACATGACGCTGTCCGGCTTCCCGCCGGAGAGCACGAGCAGGGACGGTACGCCGTTGATCTCCCGGAAGAGGAACTCCATGTCCGGGATGGGCTGCTGGGCCACCGCGAAGAGGAAGCGGCCGACCTTGTCCGCGGTCTCGAGGACCCGCAGCGGGGCCTTCGCCTTGCCGCCGCTGTCCCCGACCAGGCGGGCGTCGGGGGCGAGCAGCGCCAGCAGGTCGTCGAGGTCTCCGCCGGTCGCGGCGGAGAGGAACCGCTCGGTCAGGTCGCGCTGCTCCGCCGGGTCGACCGGGAACCGGGGTTTGCGCTCCTCCACATGCCGGCGGGCCCGGCCCGCGAGCTGCCGTACGGCGGGCTCGCCGCGCTCGAGGATCGCGGCGATCTCCGCGTACGGGAAGCCGAACGCCTCGCGCAGCACGAAGACCGCGCGCTCCAGTGGCGACAGCGACTCCAGGACGACGAGCACGGCGAGCGACACGGACTCGGCGAGCACCGCCCGCTCGGCGGCGTCCGGGACCGTGCCCGCGAAGTCGGTGACGACCGGCTCGGGCAGCCACGGACCGACGTAGGACTCGCGCCGGGACTGGGCCTGGCGCAGCCGGTCGAGGGCGAGCCGGGTGGTGGTCCGTACGAGGTAGGCGCGCGGCTCGCGCACGGTCTCGCGGTCCGCGCGCGACCAGCGCAGCCAGGCCTCCTGGACGACGTCCTCGGCGTCGGCGACGCGGCCGAGCATGCGGTACGCGACGCCGGTCAGGACGGGCCGGTGCTCCTCGAAGACGTCGGTCGCGGTATCGGTGCCCACGCGCTCATCCCACCCGACGGGCGGGTCCCGTGTCCAGGCGGCGGGCGCGCCGTGGCCGTTTCGACCGGATCCTGCGGACGGGGGCGGACGCCCTCTTGAACTCCGGGCTACCGAAGGGTAATTATTGCTGACACCCTGTCTACCTCAGCCTGCCGGCTGTCCCCCGGCGTCGTCCCGCGACGGTCAGGAGCGCACCCCATGCCCGCGACGGTCTCCTTCACGATCGACTCCCCGTCCGGCAGGCATCCGGTCACCGTCGCGCACGAACGCCTGGGCTCGGGCGAGCCCCTGCTGCTCCTGCACGGCATCGGCCACCACCGCCAGGCGTGGGACCCGGTGCTGCACGTCCTCGCCACGGAGCGCGAGGTCGTCGCCGTCGACCTGCCGGGTTTCGGGGAGTCTCCGGCACTGCCGGACGGCGTGCCGCACGACCTGGAGACGGTGGTCCCGGCGCTCGGCGCCCTGTGCGAGGCGCTGGAGCTCGACCGGCCGCATGCCGCGGGGAACTCGCTGGGCGGACTGCTCGCGCTCGACATGGGCCGCGAGAAGCTCGTACGGTCCGTGACCGCGCTCTCCCCCGCCGGGTTCTGGACGCAGGCCGAGCGCCGCTACGCCTTCGGCGTGCTCCGCGGCATGCGGACCGGGGCCCGGCTGCTGCCGCCGCCCGTGGTGGAGCGGCTGTCCCGGACGACGGCCGGGCGCGCGGTGCTGGTGAGCTCCATCTACGCGCGGCCGGGGCGGCGTTCACCGGAGGCCGCTGCCGCCGAGACCCGGGCCCTGCGGGAGGCCACCGGCTTCCACTCCACGCTCTCCGCGGGGCGTGACGTGCTGTTCACCCACGACGTGCCCGGGGTGCCGGTCACCATCGCCTGGGGCACACGCGACCGCCTCCTGCTCTCTCGCCAGGGCGTCCGCGCCAAGGACGCGATCCCCGGCTCCCGACTCGTACGGCTCCCCGGGTGCGGTCACGTCCCCATGAGCGACGACCCGGCGCTCGTGGCGCGGGTGATCCTCGACGGCAGTCGTCCGCCGATGGGGAGTTGAGGGCCCGGGGCGCGGTGTTCCAGGGAAGCGCCCGGAGGCCTGGGCGCCCGTGGCCCCTGAGCCCGGCGCCCCTGAGCCCGGCGCCCTTGGGCCCGGCGCCCTTGGGCCCGGCGCTGCCGAATCCGGAGCCTTGGAGCCCGGCGCCCTCGAACCCGGCCGCCCTGAGCCCGGCGCTTTCGAGCCTTGCGCCCCTGAGCCCAACACCCCCGAGCCCAGCGCGACGCCCGCGCCGACCAGCAGGCTGCCGGCCGCCTGCGCCACGCCGTACGCACCCGTGCCGACGGCCGGTGCGGTCAGCGCGGCGGACACCGGGATGAGGCCGGAGAAGAGGGTGGCGCGCTCGGCCCCGATCCGCTGGACGCCGTTGTACCAGCACACGAAGCCGACGACGGTGACGACGGCGGCCTGCCACAGCAGCGCCACCGCCTCCGCCGGGTCCGGCACCCGCAGCACCGCTCCCCCGTCGAGCAGCAGGCCGAGCGCCGCGGACTCCAGAGCCGCGATGGCGCAGGCCACAGCCGAGAGCAGCTTGGGGCCAAGCGGCCGCAGCACCGGCACGGCGAGCAGCGCGAAGCAGACCTCACCGGCGAGCGCGCCGAGCGACCAGGCGAGCCCTGCCGCGTCCGTGCGCCCCCAGCCCTGGACCGTGAACGCGCCCGCCGCGACCAGCAGCGCGCCGTAGAGGACGGGGCGGGCGGGCCTGCGGCCGTCCGCGGCCGGGGCGATCACCGCGACCAGTACGGGGGCGCAGCCGACGAAGACACCCGGTACCGCCGGTTCCGCGGTCCGCTCGGCGGCCAGCACCGCCAGATTGAAGCCGGTCATGCCCGTGGCGGCGAGCAGCGCCATGCGCATCCACTGACGGGCCGTCAGCGAGCGCAGCGGCGCCGTGCCACCGCGGCCGAGCAGGGGGAGGAGGAGCAGGGCGGCCAGCCCGTAGCGGAGGGCCTGCCCGCCGGCGTGCGGGTAGTTGCCGAGCACGCTGTTGGCGGTGAAGGACCCGCCGACGAGGACGCAGGCGAAGGCGGCGAGGAGCGCCCCGCGCCGGTGTGCGGTGTTCATGAGGTCCACCTCGCGGGGCGTCGGGAACGGGCCGGTACGGCCACCGGCGCTGCGCGCCCGCGGGCCTGTCCACCGGCTGCCCCCTCCCCCGCCCAGAGGCAGCCGGACGCCCCCGACGCTAGGCACGGAACCGGACCGCCTTAAGGTCCAATCCGATGAGTGATTCAGGGACCACTTCGGCTTCGGGCGTAGGCGGGGGCGACGGTGCCGCGCGGACCGACGAACGGACCGACGCGCAGGCCGACGCGCAGGCCGACGCGCAGGCCGCCACGCGGGCCGCCACGCGGGCCGCCGCATGGACCGCCGCATGGGAGTTGCTGCTGCCGACCGCGTCGGCGCCGCCGCGGCAGCGCGGCCGGCTGCTGCAGTCGGCGCTGCGCCAAGCGGTGCGCTCAGGTCGGCTGGCCCCCGGGACGCGGCTGCCCTCGAGCCGCGAGCTGGCCGCGGACCTCGGGGTGTCGCGTGGACTGGTCACGGACGCGTACGAGCAGTTGACGGCCGAGGGCTATCTGGACTGCCGGCGAGGAGCGGGCACTTGGGTCGGGCAAGTCGGACAGGCAGCGCGGTCCGCCGCCCGGCGGGCACCTGAAGGCGGCACGGCGCACGTACGGCCGGTCGCCGACTTCCGGCCCGGCACCCCCGACCTGGCGCTCTTCCCGCGCGCCGGCTGGTCGGCCGCGCACCGGAGGGTCCTGGCCCGGCTGCCGCACAGCGGGCTCGGCTACCCCGATCCGCGCGGCCTGCCGGAGCTGCGCCGGGCGCTCGCCGACCTGCTCGCCCGCCGCCGGGGCGTGGTGGCGGACCCGGACCGGATCGTCGTCTGCTCGGGCGTGGCCCAGGCGATGACCCTGCTCGGGCTCGTGCTCCGCGGGCGCGGACAGCGGGCGGTCGGGATCGAGGACCCGGGTAGTCCGGAGCACGGCGCGCTGTTCGCCGCGACGGACGTCGAGACGGTGCCGGTGCCGCTGAGCGCGGACGGCCTGGACACGAAGGTGCTCGCCGCGTCGGGCGTACGAGCGGTGGTGACCACGCCGTCGCACCAGTTCCCGTCCGGGATCGCGTACTCCGCGCACTGCCGCGCCCGGCTGCTGGCGTGGGCTCGCGAGGTGGACGGCTTGGTGGTGGAGGACGACTACGACGGGGACTTCCGCTACGACCGGGCGCCGGTGGGGGCGCTCCAGGGTCTCGACCCGGACCGGGTCGCGTACACCGGCTCGGTCAGCAAGTCCCTCGCGCCAGGCCTGCGGCTCGGGTGGGCGGTCGTGCCGGACCGGCTGCTCGGTGAACTGGTCGCCCGGAAGCGGACCATGGACCTCGGCAATCCCGCCCTGGACCAGGCGGTCCTGGCCGATTTCGTTGTCCGCGGCGACTACGACCGGCAGCTTCGCCGCTGCCAGCGCGCGTATCGCGAGCGGCGGGATGCCCTGGTGGCGGCCCTGGCCGCGCACTTCCCCGGCGCGGAGGTGACCGGGATCGCCGCAGGCCTGCACGCGATCGTCCGCCTCCCGGCCCGCTACGGGCCCGAGGCGCGCTTCGTGTCGCGCGCGGCCGCGGCGGGAGTGGCGCTTCGGCCGCTGTCCGAGTACGGCACGCTGCCGATGGGGGGCGGGGCGGCGGACGGCGGGTGGGGCAATGACCGGGCGGTGGACGACGGGCGGGACAGATCGGTGGACGACGAGCCGGTGCGGCTGGTACTCGGCTACGCGCAGCTGCCTCCGGCGGAGATCGCCCGGGCCGTGCGCCTGCTGGGATCGGCGGTCAGATCATGACTGCCTCCCATCCCGCCGCCGGACCACCGCCCGCCCCGCGTCCAGGTCGACGCCCACGTGCGGCGGAGCACCGTCCTGGACATCGCTCCGCGCGATCTGCTCCACATGGCGCTGCTCCAGCTGTACACGTTTATTGGCATTCAGGAACGCGTGCAGCTCCTCAATTGCGGTGGCTCCCAGGCCCACCCCGGTGCGGGGCCTGCGTGCGGCTAAGCGGCGGCGCAACCACTCCGGACGGCCCCGTCGCAGCACCACGTGCCGGGCCGAGGCCAGCATGAAGGGCACCATCACCAACAGGCATATGGACAGCAGGCTCATCGTCATCACCATGCCAGCTCAACGTCCCGGCGCCGGTGCGCCGTTCCCGGCTGTGGGAAGCCAGCGAGCTGTCGTCGCCGGGGTCAACGTGCGCGCGCGTGCACGCGCGGCGTGGGTCTCCGTCAACACACCCGTACGACAAGGGACCCAGCCTCCCTGACTGGTAGATGCGACCCGTACCGTCCTGTCGTACGGGACAGCCGGAGGCGCGACTTGGCCTAAGGGCACCGAGTCAGCAATCTCGGTCCTTTAAGGCCGAGAAGTTGGCTGTGCGTTCTGGTGCCTGACATCTGGCACCGGTAGCAACGGGACGGCGCCGCGGACAGCCGGGGCGGCCGGGGCAGGACTTGGTGTGAGCAACGGGAGGTACCAGATGGGGCAGGGATCGCAAGGATCCGGGAGAGGCGTCGGGCGGCGGTCGCTTCTCCGGGGCGGGGCCGTGGCGTCGGCGGGCCTCGTGCTGCCGTCGTCGCTCTCGCTGACCGGGGCGGCGCCCGCGCAGGCCCTGTCGGGACGGCCCGAGGCCCGCTGGGGCGTGCAGGTCGGCGATGTGACCGCCTCGTCGGGCCTGGTGTGGGTGCGGTCCGACCGTCCGGCCCAAGTGATCGTCGAGACGTCGGCCACCGAGTCGTTCCGCAACGCACAGCGCCAGTACGGCCCCGTGGTCGGCCCGGGCACGGACTTCACGGGAACGGCTCCGCTGCGCGGGCTGCCGCCGGGTGAGCAGATCCACTACCGCGTGCTGCTCGCCGACCCCGACGACCCGCGGCGTACGGGCGAGCCGGTGTACGGGACGTTCCGCACGGCGCCGGTGCGGCGGCGCGAGGGCGTACGGTTCGTGTGGTCGGGCGACCTCGCAGGGCAGGGCTGGGGCATCAACCCGGAGCACGGCGGCTACCGCATCTTCGAGGAGATGCGGCGCAGGAATCCGGACTTCTTCCTCTTCAGCGGGGACACCGTCTACGCTGACGGGCCGCTGACGGGGAGCGTGACGCTGCCGGACGGGCGCGTGTGGCGGAACGTCACCACCGAGGAGAAGGCGAAGGTCGCCCAGACCCTGGCCGAGTACCGCGGGAACTTCCGCTACAACCTGCTGGACGAGAACCTGCGGCGCTTCAACGCCCAGGTGCCGTCGATCGTGCAGTGGGACGACCACGAGGTCGTCAACAACTGGTACCCCGGCGAGATCCTGGACGACGCCCGGTACACGGAGAAGTCGGTGGACGTCCTGGCGGGGCGGGCGCGGCAGGCGTTCTCGGAGTACTTCCCGATCCCGACGCTGCGGCCCGGCCGGACGGAGGGGCGGGTGCACCGGGTGGTCCGGCACGGTCCGCTGCTGGACGTCTTCGTGCTGGACATGCGGACGTACCGGAACCGGAACTCGCCGAACCGGCAGCCGGAGGACACGCAGGGCATCCTCGGGCGCGAGCAGCTGGAGTGGCTCAAGCGCGAGCTGGGCCGGTCGCGGGCGGCGTGGAAGGTGATCGCCTCGGACATGCCGCTGGGGCTCGTGGTGCCGGACGGCGCCACGGACTTCGAGGCGGTCGCGAACGCCGACCCGGGCGGGCCCCTCGGCCGCGAGCTGCAGATCGCGGAGCTGCTGCGGTACATCAAGCACAGCCGGATCACGGGCACGGTATGGCTGACGGCGGACGTGCACTACACGTCGGCGCAGCACTACGACCCGTCGCGGGCGGCGTTCACGGACTTCGCGCCGTTCTGGGAGTTCGTGTCCGGGCCGCTGAACGCGGGTTCGTTCCCGGCGAACGCGCTGGACGGGACGTTCGGTCCGGACCGGGTTTTCGTGAAGGCCCCGGCGAGGGCGAACGTCTCGCCCGCCGAGGGTTACCAGTTCTACGGCGAGGTGGACATCGACGGGCACAATGGGGAACTGACGGTGCGGCTGCGCGAGGACGGCGGCGCGGTGCTGTTCACGAAGGTCCTCGAGCCGGGGCGGGTCGGGCAGTGAGCCGCTGACCATGGTGGGGCGGTAGCCCGGTTGACGGTCAGTGCCGGGGCCTACCGTCCTTTCCATGACGCGCTCCGTGCCCGCCGGGGCTCGAGGCCTCGCCCGTCACGGCCGCTCATAAATGACCAAAACCGGGCCTTAGGTGACCAGAACCACCCTTAACCCGTCGGTCACAAAGCGTTCGTGATCACGCAACACCCTTCAGGCAGGGTGATCCCATGACTGATGTGACATCTGCGAAGAGCTCCCGCCGCCCGCACCACTGGCGGCGGGATCTCATTGAACTCGCCGCCCTCTTCACGGCCGTCGCGGTCGCGGACGCCGTCGCGAACATGATCGTGCACGGCCCCCACGGACCCATACTGCTGATCACCTCCGCCGTCGCCATGATCGCCACGGCGGGCTTCCACACATGGTGGGCACGACGCCACGGCCACGCCCCGCCGCTGGGCCATACGCCCGATACCGGCGATACCGGCCACGGCGTCGCCGCCGCGTCCGCGCCGGCCCCCGCCACCGCGGCGGGCCCGGATGCGGGCGGTACGACGCTGTGGCGCCTCCGGACCACCGTACGGGACGTGCCCGGCAGCCTCGCCGTGCTGTGCACCGCCCTCGCCCGCCGCCGCGTGGACATCCTGACCCTCCAGACGCACCCGCTGTCCGACGGCACGGTGGACGAGTTCCTGCTGCGCGCCCCGGAAGACCTGGCTCCTGCCCAGCTGACGCGCGAGATCGCCGCGGTCGGCGGCCGCGGCACCTGGATCGAGCGCGCCGACGCCCACGACCTGGTCGACGCCCCGACCCGGGTGCTGAACCTCGCGACGCGCACCGCCCTGGATGCGGCCGAACTTCCCCTGGCACTACGGCAGTTGCTCGGCCGCTGCACGATCCACTCGCTGCCCGCGCAGTCCCTCAGCGGGCAGCCGCTCGCCGAGCCGGTCCCCGAGGAGGGCGTCCTGGAGGACACCGTGCTGCGGCTGCCCGACCCCTCAGGCGGGGTCATCACGGTCGAGCGGCCGTATCTGCCCTTCACGCCCACCGAGTTCGCCCGCGCCCGCGCCCTCGTCGAGCTGGACGCGCGGCTCGGCCCGCGCGTGCCCAGCAGCCGGGACGTGCTGACGCTGCCGGAGGGCAACGAGATCACCGTGCGGCGGGCGGACACCGACGACCTGGCCGCCGCCCGCGACATGCAGGCGCGCTGCTCCGCCCGGACGCTGTCGATGCGCTACCACGGCCCGGTCCGCGACGCCGACCGCTACCTCGCCCACCTGCTCAGCCCCCGCTACGGCCGCACGCTCGCCGTGCAGACCCCGTCAGGACGGCTCGTCGCCCTCGGCCATCTGCTCTGGGACGGCGACGAGACCGAGGTCGCGCTGATCGTCGAGGACGACTGGCAGCGGCGCGGGGTCGGCGCCGAGCTGCTGCGCCGACTGGTCGCGCTGGCCGTCGAAGCGGGCTGCGACAGCGTGTACGCCGTCACGCAGTCGTCGAACACCGGGATGGTCGCCGCCATGCGCGGCCTCGGCCTGCCGCTCGACTACCAGATCGAGGAGGGCACGCTCGTCATCACCGCCCGGCTGGCCGCGACACCCGTCGTGACCCCCGGTCCGCACGGCCCGCACGGCCCGCAGGAGCCGGCCCCGGGGCAGGAGGAGTCGCACGGGCCGGCGTACCAGCCGTCGGCCGAGCGCTGACCGGGACGCCCAGGCCCACGACCGGGCTGTCGGCCACGGCACCGCGGGAAGCGCGCGGATCGCCGAGCGCGCGGTCGAGGTCCCGCCACAGGTCCTCGGCGTCCTCGAGCCCCACCGACATCCGCAACAGCCGGTCGCTCACCCCGGCGGAGCGGCGGTCGCCCTCGTCCACGATGCGGTGGCTGATGGACGCCGGGTGCTGGATGAGCGTGTCGACGCTGCCGAGGCTGACCGCCGGGGTGATCAACCGCACCCCGGCGATCACCTCGTGCGGGTCCCCGTACACCTCGAAGGCCACCATCGCCCCGCCGAGCTTCGGGTAGTGGACGCGGGCGACCCGCGGATCGGCCGCCAGCCGCTCCGCGAGCCGCGCCGCAGACGCCGAGGCGGCCCGTACGCGTACGGGGAGGGTGGCGAGCCCGCGGAGCAGCAGATAGCCGGCGAGCGGGTGGAGCACCCCACCGGTAGCGAACCGCACCTGTCGCAGCTTCCGGGCGAACTCCTCGTCGCAGGCGACGACTCCGCCGAGCACGTCGCCGTGCCCGCCGAGGTACTTCGTCGCGCTGTGCAGCACGATCCGCGCGCCCTGCTCGGCGGGGCGCTGGAGGACGGGCGTGGCGAAGGTGTTGTCGACCAGCAGCGGCACTCCCTCCTCGCCCCCCATCGGGGAGGAGGGGCCCACACCGCACGCGTGGGCGACGGCCCGCAGGTCGACCTCGGCGAGCGTGGGGTTCGCCGGTGACTCCACCATGACCAGGCCGGTGTCGGGCCGGATGGCGTCGGCGACGCTCCCCCTGACTTCATCGGGGGTACCCCCAGCCGGGTCCACCCAGGTGACCTCGCTGCCGAGCAGGCCCGCGGTGAGCAGGTGGTCGCTGCAGCCGTAGAGCGGGCGGACGGCGACGACGTGGCGCAGCCCCACGCTCGTCCTGGCCAGCAGGCAGGCCGTGAGGGCGGCCATGCCGCTGGCGAAGGCGACCGCGCTTTCGGTGCCTTCGAGACGGGCCAGTGCGGTCTCGAAGCGGGCGGTGGTCGGGTTGTCGAGCCGGGCGTAGACCGGCGGTCCGTCGAGTTGCGCGCCGGTGGCGGCGAAGGCGTCGAGCCGGGCGGCCTCGGCCCGGCTGTCGTACGACGGATAGGTGGTCGACAGGTCCAGGGGCGGGGCGTGCAGGCCCAGTTCGGCGAGGTCCTCGCGGCCGGCGTGCACGGCTTCGGTGGCGAGCGAGCGGGATGGCGTCGCCGCGGTTGTCGTCGCTGTCGTGTCCATGGTCCGATGCTGAACACTCGACGGGGTACGGTGGCGATTCTCCGTGCTATGTTCGGCCAATGGCCGATTCCGTACCCCTGGATCCGGTGGATCTGCAGATTCTGCGGCTTCTGCAGAACGACGCCCGGACCACGTACCGCGACCTCGCGGCCGAGGTCGGGGTCGCGCCGTCGACGTGCCTCGACCGGGTGGCGCGGCTGCGCCGCGCCGGGGTGATCCTCGGGCACGAGCTGCGGCTGGACCCCGCGAAGCTGGGGCGCGGTCTTGAGGCCCTGCTGCTGGTGCAGGTGCGACCGCACCGCCGCGAGCTGATCGGCCCGTTCGTGGAGCGGATCCGCGCGCTGCCGGAGTCGCGCGCCCTGTTCCATCTGACGGGGCCGGACGACTACCTGGTCCATGTCGCCGTCACCGACACCGCTGACCTTCAGCGCCTGGTCATCGACGAGTTCACGTCGCGGCGCGAGGTGGCGCGGGTCGAGACGCGGCTGATCTTCCAGCAGTGGGAGTGCGGCCCCCTGCTCCCGCCGGCTCCCGGCCCATAGGGGAAAGATCCGCCGGACACGCCCTGCCAGGCGCATGCCTGTCGCCGGGTGGTGGTGACGCGGTGGCCCGTCCCATACGAGGATGAGCCCATGTCCGACAACATCAGCAGCCCGTTGCCCCGCCAGGTCGCCGACGCCTACGTGGACGCGCTCATCGACCTCGACCCGATCACCGGCACCTACCTGGGCGTTGCCGAGAGTTCGAGCCGGCTCCCGGACTTCTCCCCCGCCGGGCAGCAGGCCCTCGCCGACCTGGCCCGCACGACGCTGGACCGGCTGGCCGAGGCGGAGGCCCGGCCGGGCGGCGACAGCGACGCCGAGCGTCGCTGCGCCCGGCTGCTGCGCGAGCGGCTGACCGCCGAACTCGCCGTCCACGAAGCCCACGAGGGCCTGCGGGCCGTCAGCAACATCCACTCGCCCGCGCACTCGGTCCGTACCGCCTTCACGGTCACCCCGACGCAGACCCCGGAGGACTGGGCGGCCGTCGCCGAGCGGCTGCGCGCCGTCCCGGCGGCCCTGAAGGGCTACCGCGCCTCGCTCGACGAGGGCATCGAGCTGGGGCTGCCGGCCGGGCCCCGGCAAGTGGAGACCGTCATCGGGCAGTTGGACGAGTGGGTCGGCAAGGACCGCAGCTGGTTCGCGGAGTTCACCGCCGCCGGCCCGGGCGAGCTGCGCACCGAGCTCGACACGGCGGCCGCCACCGCGGCCGGGGCCTTCGCGGATCTGCGCGACTGGCTGCGCGACACGTACGCGCCCGCGGTCGAGGGCGCCCGCGACGTCGTGGGCCGCGAGCGCTACGCCCGCTGGTCGCGCCTGTGGAACGGCACCGACCTGGATCTCGACGAGGCGTACGCGTACGGGTGGTCCGAGTACCACCGGCTGCTGGCCGAGATGCGTACCGAGGCCGAGAAGATCCTTCCGGGTGCGGCCACCCCCTGGGCGGCCATCAAGCACCTGGACGAGCACGGCAAGCACATCGAGGGCGTCGAGGAGGTGCGGGTCTGGCTCCAGGGGCTGATGGACGAGGCGATCGAATCCCTGGACGGCACGCACTTCGAACTCGCCGAGCGCGTGAAGCGGGTCGAGTCGCGGATCGCCCCGCCCGGTGGCGCGGCGGCCCCGTACTACACCCAGCCGTCGGTGGACTTCTCCCGCCCCGGCATCACATGGCTGCCGACCATGGGTGAGACCCGCTTCCCCGTGTACGACCTGGTGTCGACCTGGTACCACGAGGGCGTGCCGGGGCACCATCTGCAGCTCGCGCAGTGGGCGCACGTGGCCGACCGGCTCTCCCGGTACCAGGCGACGGTCGGCATGGTGAGCGCCAACGCGGAGGGCTGGGCGCTGTACGCGGAGCGGCTGATGGACGAACTGGGCTTCCTCACCGACCCGGAGCGGCGGCTCGGCTACCTCGACGCGCAGATGATGCGCTCCACGCGCGTGATCGTCGACATCGGCATGCACCTCGAGCTGGAGATCCCCGCGGACTCGCCCTACCACCCCGGCGAGCGCTGGACGCCCGAGCTGGCGCGCGAGTTCTTCGGCATGCACAGCGGGCGGCCGGCCGACTTCGTCGACAGCGAGCTGATCCGCTACTTGGGCATGCCGGGGCAGGCCATCGGCTACAAGCTCGGCGAGCGCGCCTGGCTCAAGGGCCGCGAGGCCGCCCGCGCGGCGCACGGGGCCGCCTTCGACCAGAAGAAGTGGCATATGGCGGCGCTGTCCCTGGGCTCCCTGGGCCTGGACGACCTCGTCGAGGAACTATCCCGCCTCTGAGGCCACGGGGCCTGACGGTCCATCGAATCCCGTTCGGTCCGCTCGCATCGGGCTCGGTTTGCTCGTATCGGGCTCGGTCTGCGGGGTATCCGGCTCGGTGTACGGGGATCCGGCTCTGCCCGCGTGTATCCGGCTCGGTCTGCGCGTTCGGTCGCCCGGGTCCGGCCGGTGGGTGCGCCCACCGGCCGGACCGCTCAGCGGCGGAAGCCGCCCTCCGAGTCGATGACCTGGCCCGTGATCCAGGCCGCCGCGCCGGAATCAGCGGGCCTCGGGGGCAGCGGACCGGTCGTCAGCATCCGCAGTGGCCCGCGCCTGCGGGCGCCGTCAGGGGGTCGGCGGGGCGCCGCTCGGTGCCGTCGCCGGTCTCGACGGGGAAGCCCTCCCGGATCCAGTACTCGATGCCGCCGAGCATCTCCTTGACCTGGTAGCCCAGGCGCGCGAGCGCGTACGCGGCGCGCGTGGCGCCATTGCAGCCGGGCCCCCAGCAGTGCACGACGACCGGCACGGACGGATCGAGGAACTTCCCTGCCAGGTAGGGGATCTGCGCGGTGGGCAGGTGCAGCGCGCCGGGAATGCGGCCCTGCTCCCAGGCCTCGGCGCTGCGGGAGTCGGCCACGGTGAAGCCGCGGACGCCCGCTTCGAGGGCGGCGGCGACATCGGCGACGTCGGTGTGGAAGGCCAGGCTCGCGGCGAAGTAGGCGGCGGCGTCCTCGGGTGCGGCGGGCGGCACGCGGAGGACGGGGTCGGCGGAAGGGGTGGCGGACGCGGTGACGGACGGGGACGGAACGGCCGGTGCGACGTGCGGTGTCATGCCGGGAAATCTATGGGCGGTGCCAGGGCCTCATGAAGTGGGATTCCCTGGCATCTCCCTTGTTCCGCCGGGGATTGCCCTGCTATTGATGCGCCATGACCGGCTATTCCCCTGACCCCACCGACTGGCGCATTCTCGATGTCCTCCAGCGCGAAGGCCGCGCCGGCTACGCGAAGCTGGCGCGCGCCGTGAACATGTCCGCAAGCGCCGTGACGGAGCGGGTGCGGCGGCTGGAGGAGGCGGGGGTGATCTCGGGCTACGCGGCGGTCGTGGAGCCGGAGCGGCTGGGCATGCCGATCCTGGCCTTCGTACGACTCCGGTACCCGACCGGCAACTACAAGCCGTTCCATGACCTTCTCGACACGACACCGGAGATTCTGGAGGCACATCACGTCACGGGCGACGACTGCTTCGTCCTGAAGGTCGCCGCGCGCTCGATGTCCCACCTGGAGGAGGTCTCCGGGCGGATTTCCGGGCTCGGTTCGGTGACCACCAGCGTGGTGTACTCCTCGCCGCTGCGGCGACGGCCGCTCGGCGGGCCTCTTCCCTGACCCGCCCTCCCCGGCTACCGCTGCTGTGCGTTCCCCGGCGCCGCTCAGCCCGCCGTACCCGGCGCCCGGCGGCGGATGGCGGAGCCCGTACGGGACTTGACCACTTCCAGCTGCGCCGGGATGCGCTGCCGCAGGTCCGCGACGTGGCTGACGATGCCCACCGTACGGTCCCGCTCGCGCAGCGCGTCCAGTACGTCGAGCACGTCGTCGAGGGTCTGCTCGTCCAGGCTGCCGAAGCCCTCGTCGATGAAGAGCGTGTCGAGCCGGGTGCCGCCCGCCTCCTCCGTGACCACGTCCGCGAGGCCCAGGGCCAGGGACAGCGAGGCGAAGAAGGTCTCGCCGCCGGAGAGGCTGGCGGTGTCGCGCTCGCTGCCCGTCCAGGCGTCGATCACGTGCAGACCGAGGCCTGAGCGGCCGCGGCCGCCCGCCTTGGCGTCGGAGTGGACGAGCGTGTAGCGCCCGGAGGACATGTGCTGGAGGCGCACGCTCGCCGCCGCGGCGACCTGTTCGAGCCGGGCGGCGAGGACGTACGACTCCAGGCGCATCCTGCGCTCGTTCTCGGCCGAGGTGCCCGCGGCGAGTCCGGCGAGCCGCGCCACGCGGTCGTACGACTCGCGCAGCGGGGCCAGTTCGCGCGCGTCGGCCGTGGCGCGGGCGCTGAGCCGGTCGAGCTCGGCGCAGCGCGTACGGGCCTCGGCCTCTGCGGCGGAGGCGGCGCGCAGCCGCCGGGTGGCCGCGTCCACGGCCAGCTGGGCGGAGGAGGGGTCGGCAGACGGGCGGGCCGCGGCCTCGGCGGTCCGCGGGTCCGCCAGCTCGGCGGCGACCGCGGCGCTCTCGGCCTGCCACTGGTCGAGGCGCCGCTGCAGCTCGCGCCGCTGGGGCTCGGCGAGTACCGCGTCGGCCGCCGACTCCGGCGTGTCGAACTTCGCCCGGTAGGCGGCGTCGGCGAGTCGCGCGTCGGCCTCCTTCAGCCGCTGTGCTGCGACGTCGGCGGCGCGTACCGCCTCGGCCGCTTCCGCGAGCCGGCCGGCGTGCCGCTCCAGCAGTGCGGCTCGCGCGGCGACGCTCGCCGCGCCACCGCGCGCCTGCTCCAACTCCTTCTCCAGCGCCTCCAGTTCACCCGCGAGGGCCTCTCGCCGGGAGATGCGGGCAGCGGCGCGGCGCTCGGCGTCCTGCTGCTGGGCGCGGCGCCGCTCGTGTTCGCGCTCGGCGCGGGCGAGGGCCTCGCGGCCCGCGTGCAGGTCGGCGGCCGCACCACGGACCTCGGCGTGGGACCGGCGCAACTCTTCGGCGACGGTGGCGAGTTCCGCGGTAGTGGCGCTGCCGGCTGCCGCCGCGGCTCCCGCGAGGGCCTCGCGCAGGGACTGCACGTCCCTGCCGGCGTCCGCGCGGCCGTCCTCCGCCTGCTGGTACGCCTGGAGGGCGAATTCTTCGGCGTCCCGGTCGACGTGGCCGGCCTGTTCCTGCGCGGGGGCAGGGTGTTCGGTGGCGCCGCACACCGCGCACGGGTGGCCTTCACGCAGACCGCCGGCCAGCTCGGCGGCGATGTCGCGCAGTCGGCGCTCCTTGAGGTCGAGCCAGTGCTCATGGGCTGCCGTGGCGCGCTCGCGGGCGCGCAGCAGCCGCTGTTCGGCGTCGTGCAGCTCGGCGGCGAGGCGGTCGCGCCGCCGGGCCGCGTCGAGGCGTTGCAGGGCCGGTTCGATCTGGCCGGCGAGCTGTTCTGCCCGGGTGGCGGCCTCCTGAGCGGTTTCGATCCGCCGCTGGTGCCGCCGGCGCGTGTTGTCCCAGTCGGCGAGCCAGTGCGCGGCTTCCCTGAGCACCTCCTCGTCGGCGCGCGCCTCGCGGTCGAGGTCCGCGCGCTCCGCGGAGATCCGGGCGGCCCGCTGTTCGGCGCGCCGGGCGGCGGCCAAGCCGCCCAGCTCCTCGCGGAGTTCGCGCTCAAGGGCGGCGAGGCGCTCCGCACCGGCCTCGGCGAGATCGGAGAGCATGGCCGGGCCGAAGGCCGGGGCGAACTCGGAGGACACGGCGCGCTCGGAGGACGCGGCGCGCTCGGAGGGGGTCTCCCGCCCCAGCAGAGCGGACTGCTCCGGTTCGGCCGCGCACTCACCGACGGCACCCGGCGCGCCCCCGCGGGCGAAGGGCTGGTCGTGCGCCCAGTCCCCCGCCCGCCCTGCCAGTAGTTCCCGGGCCAGCGCCGCGCGAGCATCCCGCAGGGCCGCGGTGGCGGCGCGGCGCTCGCGCTCGGCGGATTCGCGCAGCTCCAGCGCGGGCACGACACCCTCCGCCGACCGTCCCCGGTCCAGCCGCGCCCGTACGCGGTCGATGTCGTCGCGCCGCTCCTCGAGTTCGGCGGCGCGGCGGCGCGCGTCGGCGTGTCGCGCTTGCAACGCGGCGAGCTCCCGCGCTGCCTCGGCGTGTCGCTGGGCACCCTCATGGGCGCTCTCGGCGGCGCGGACGGCGGCCGCGGCGATGTCCAGGCGCTCGCGCGCGCTCGTACGGGCGATGGCCGCCCACTCCAGGACCGCGTCGGCCAAACCGGGTTCGCCGGGGGCGAGTTCGGGCGGCGGGTGGTCCCCCGGTGTCCGGACGTCAGCGCTGCCGCCCGCGGCCTGGGCCATCCGGTGGGCGAGCGCGAGGAGTCGTTCGTCGCCGCTGCCCACCTGCTTCTCAGCGGCGCGCCGCAGCTCCGCGAGGCGCTCCTCGACCGCGGCGAAGCGCCGGGTGTCGAAGAGCCTGCCGAGCAGCCTGCCCCGGGCCTCGGCGTCGGCGCGCAGGACGCGTGCGAAGTCGCCCTGGGGCAACAGGACGACCTGGCAGAACTGTTCCCTGCTCATGCCCAGGAGCTGCCCGAGCTCCTCCCCCACCTCCTGATGGGAGCGGCTCAGCGCCTTCCACTCACCGTGCTGCTCGCCGCCCTGCTCGCCGACGGTGTGCTCGCGCAGCCACGTCTGGGCCCTGTCGCGCGTGAAGCCCTCGCCCCGCTTCTTGGGGCGCAGTTGCTCGGGGCGGCGGGTGATCTCCAGCCGCCGCCCGCCGACGGTGAGATCGAGCAGCACCTCGGTGGGCGTGAGCGGATCGGCGTGGTCGCTGCGCAGCGACGGGCCGCCCTGCCGGGCGCCGGGCACGCCGCCGTACAGGGCGTAGCAGACGGCGTCGAGCACGGAGGTCTTGCCCGCGCCCGTGGGCCCGTGGAGCAGGAAGAGCCCGGCGGCCGACAGCTCGTCGAAGTCGACCTCCTCCGTGCCGGCGAAGGGGCCGAAGGCGGTGATCCGCAGGCGGTGCAGCCTCACCGGCCCACCTCGCGCTCGGCGCCACCGGTCCGCTCGGCGCCACCGGAGCGTTCGGCGCCACCGGAGCGCACGTCGTCCAGCGCCCCGTGGAGCACGGCCAGCTCGCTCTCGTCGGGCCCCGCGCCACCGCGTACATGGGCCACGAAGTCCTCGGCGATCTGCCGGTCCGTACGGCCCTTGAGCCGCTCGGCGTAGGAGGCGAGCGAGTCCTCGGCGGCCCGGTCGGGGGCGAAGGCGAGGCGGAGGGTGTGCGGGAAGCGCTCGGTGAGCCGCGCCATGGGTTCGTGCGGACGGACGGGGTCGGTCAGGGTCGCCTCCACCCACGCCTGCTCGTGCCGCGCGAGCCCCGGTTCCGCGAGCAGGTCCTCGAGGCGGCCGCGGATCCGGGCGAGCGGCCGCGGTACCGGGCAGTCGATCCGCTCGGCCGCGAAGGAGCCCGCCGCGCCGAGGTCGATGAGCCACATGCTCTTGCGGTGTCCGGCCTCCGAGAAGGAATAGGCCAGCGGGGAGCCGGAGTAGCGGATGCGCTCGCCGATGGTCTGGCAGCCGTGGAGGTGGCCGAGGGCCGCGTAGTCGGCCCCGTCGAAGAGCTCGGCCGACACGGCCGCGACGCCGCCGACGGTGATGTCGCGCTCGCTGTCGCTGGGGGCGCCGCCCGAGACGAAGGCGTGGGCGAGGACGACGGAACGGGTCCCGGGGGTACGGGTGGCGAGGTCGGCCCGCACCCGGTCCATGGCGGCCCGGAGCACGGCCGTATGCCCGGCCTTCTCCGCGCCCAATTGCTCCCGTACGAGGGCGGGTTCGAGATAGGGCAGGCCGTAGACCGCGACGTCGCCGTGCTCGTCGGCGAGCACGACCGGGTCCGCGCACCCCGCCGGGTCGGTGCGCAGGTGGATGCCCGCGCGCTCCATCAGCCCGGCGCCGACGCCGAGCCGGCGGGCGGAGTCGTGGTTGCCGGAGATCATGACCGTCGGGACGCCGAGTCCGGCAAGGCGGTGGAGGGCGCTGTCAAACAGTTCCACGGCGGCCAGCGGCGGCACGGCCCTGTCGTACACATCGCCTGCGACGAGCACCGCGTCGACCCGCTGCTCGCGGACCGTCTCCACGAGGTGGTCGAGGAACGCCGCTTGGGCGGGCAGGAGGCTCACCCGGTGGAAGGACCGGCCCAAGTGCCAGTCGGACGTGTGCAGAAGCCTCACCGTACCGCTCCGACCTCCACGCTTCCCGCTCCCTTCGCCTCCGAGGTACCCAACCGGCACGGGACCCGGAAGTCACACCGGCCCCCGTCGGCCCGGACAGGACGCTGTCCCTCACCAGCCCCAGTTTCTCACCCGGGTCGGGGGGCTCGTGCGCAGATACGCAGATCGTCGCGGATATACGCAGCGAAATACCCCGGGCCGATTGACGTCCGGGGTATTTCGCTGCGTATATTGGGTGGTTCTGTGAGCCGCGACAAAAGAGTTCAAGTCTCACTTTCCGAAAGCATCCTATCCAGCGAGGAGTTGAATTGTCAACCGAGGAATGGCGGCACGAGCAACAATTCGTCTCCCTGCTTCACCACCGCCTGGACCATCTGCGCGCCGCGGCCGAGACGGCCGTTCAGACGTCGATGGCCCAGGTGGGAGGCGGATTTCAGGCCATGCTCGAGCGCGATGTGACCGTCACCGAGCAGGCCCGGCACCTGGCCGCGCTCCAAGCGAACGAATCCGGGCTGTGTTTCGGTCGGCTCGATTTCACTGACGGTGGGACATATCACATCGGCCGCATGGGAATCCACGCGGCCGACGCGGAACGCACCCCGCTCCTCATCGACTGGCGCGCACCCGTCGCCCGCCCTTTCTATCTCGCCACCGGTCACACGCCCATGGGGCTCAGGCGGCGCCGGCACATCACCACAGAAGGCCGCACGGTCACCGCCCTGCACGACGAGATCCTGGATCTCACCGACCGCGAGCGCACCGGCTACGAGGACCGGCACGGCGACGCGGTGCTGCTCGCCGCGCTGAACTCCGCACGCACCGGACGCATGGCGGACATCGTGCAGACCATCCAGGCCGAGCAGGACCGCATCATCCGCGCCCCGCACCGCGGCGTCCTCGTCGTCGAAGGCGGCCCCGGCACCGGCAAGACCGCGGTGGCCCTGCACCGGGCCGCGTATCTGCTGTACGAGCACCGGGAGCTGCTGGCCAGGCGCGCGGTCCTGATCGTCGGCCCCAACCTCGCCTTCCTCCGCTATATCGGCGAAGTGCTGCCCTCCCTCGGTGAGACCGGGGTGCTGCTGGCGACCATGGGGGAGCTCTTCCCCGGCGTACGCGCCACGGGGACCGACGCTCCCGAGGCGGCCGCGGTCAAAGGGCGGGCGCAGATGGCCGATGTGCTCGCCGCCGTCGTACGGGACCGGCAAGCACTGCCCGACCCGGTGCTCGCGATCGAGCACGACCGCGACACGCTGCTACTGGACGAGGGGACGGTGCGCACGGCCCGGGACCGCGCCCGGGACACCGGGCTGCCGCACAACCTCGCCCGTGAGTACTTCGAGGGCTTCGTTCTGGGCGCCCTCACCGACCAGCTCGCCGACCGCATCGGCGCCGACCCGTACGGCGGGTCCAACCTGCTCGGGCCCGCCGACATCGAGCAGCTGCGCGATGAGCTCGACGCCAACCCCCGGGTGCACGCGGCGATCCACTCCCTGTGGCCGTATCTGAGCCCGCAGCGCCTGATCGCCGACTTTCTTGCGGACCCGGAGGGATATCTGCCGGACACCGACGCCGAGTTGATACGCCGTACGCCACAGGAGTGGACTCCCGCCGACGTCCCGCTGCTCGACGAGGCGGCCGAGCTCCTCGGCGAGGACGACCGGGCCGGCCGTGCCGCGGCGGGGGCCGAGCGACAGGAGCGGATCGCCTACGCACAGGGCGTCCTCGACCTGTCGTACGGCTCGCGCACCTTCGAGTTCGAGGACCTCGGCGACGGGGAGTCGGAGGTGCTGTCCGCGCACGACATCATCGATGCCGAGCGGATGGCCGAGCGCCACGAGGAGGCCGACCATCGCAGCGCCGCCGAGCGCGCCGCGACCGACCGCGGCTGGGCGTTCGGCCACATCATCGTCGACGAGGCGCAGGAGCTGTCGCCCATGGCGTGGCGGCTGCTGATGCGCCGCTGTCCCACCCGGTCCATGACGCTCGTCGGCGACCTCGCGCAGACCGGGGCGGCGGAGGGCTGCAGCTCATGGGAGGAGATCCTCGCGCCGTACGTCGAGGACCGCTGGCAGCACGCCCGGCTGGCCGTCAACTACCGCACCCCTGCTGAGATTCTGTCGGTCGCGGCAGCGGTCCAGACAGCGGAGAACCCCCGGTTCGAACCGCCGAGCTCGGTACGGTCGACGGGTGTACGTCCATGGGCACGCGCCACGTCCCCGGACGCTCTCGCCCGCACCGTGGCCGAGGCGGTGGCGCGCGACACCCAGGTGGACGGCCGCCTGGCCGTGATCGCCCCGGGCGCCCTGCACGGGGCTCTCGCCACCGAACTTCCGGGCGTGACGGCGGACGCGGAACCCGACCTGACCCGGCCGCTCGTCCTGCTCGACGCCCGCCAGTCGAAGGGGCTCGAATTCGACGCGGTGATCGTGGTCGAGCCCGCCGCGTACCAGACCAGTGACCTGTATGTGGCGCTGACTCGTGCGACCCAGTCGCTGGGCCTCGTGCACACCCGTGCGTTGCCGCATGCCCTGCGGGAAGCGCTGCGGTGATTCAAACCGTTCCGAACGCCTCGCCGCCGAGTTCGAGCACGGCCGTGCCCGCCGTGGTGTCGGCCAGCCAGGCGCGGAAGGCGTCCACGTCCGCCTCGGGCAGCCCGATCTCGATGGTGACCTCGGCCTCGTACCGGACGTCCCGCACGTCGCGGCCCGTTGCCCGCAGGTCGTTCTCCAGCTTGCCGGCCCGCTGGTGGTCGACCGTGACGGTGGCCAGCCGGAATCGCTTGCGGGTGATGGTGCCCAGCGCGTCGAGCGCCTCGCCGACGGCGCCGCCGTACGCCCGGATCAGTCCGCCGGCGCCGAGCTTGACGCCGCCGAAGTAGCGGGTGACGACGGCGACGACGTACCGGACCTCGCGGCGCAGCAGCATCTGCAGCATGGGCACGCCCGCGGTGCCGCCGGGTTCCCCGTCGTCGCTCGCCTTCTGGATGCCGCCCTCGGCGCCGATGACGTACGCGTAGCAGTTGTGGGTCGCGGTGGGATGCTCCTTGCGGATGCGCTGAATGAACTCCTGCGCCTCCTGCTCGGTGGCGGCGGGCGCGAGCGCGCAGATGAACCGCGACTTGCTGATCTCGGTCTCGTGCACGCCCTCGCGCGCGACCGTCCGGTACTGCTCCTGCATCACCTCACCCTATGCCGGGTGCCGGGAATGGCGCCGCCGGGCCGGTGGTTGTCGGGGGCATGTACGCAGACGCAGAGACGATCCGCAGGATTCTGACCGGCACAGGCGACACCTGGGCGGTGGTGGGCCTGTCGACCAACGAGCGGCGGGCCGCCTACGGGGTGGCGAAGGTGCTGCAGCGCTTCGGCAAGCGCGTCGTGCCGGTGCACCCCAAGGCGGAGACGGTCCACGGCGAGCCGGGGTACGCGACGCTGGCGGACATCCCGTTCCCGGTGGACGTGGTCGATGTGTTCGTGAACAGCGAGCTGGCCGGGGAAGTGGCCGACGAAGCGGTCGCGATCGGCGCGAAGGCCGTGTGGTACCAGCTCGGGGTGGTGGACGAGGACGCCTACGAGCGCACCCGCGCGGCGGGGCGCGACATGGTCATGGACCGCTGCCCGGCGATCGAGATCCCGCTCCTGAGCTGAGGGTGCAGCGGCGCTCCTGAGCTGAGGCACGGCGGCGACCTCGAGCCCGGATGGATCAGATGCCGAGGCCGTCCAGGACCACCGCGCCGGGGACCCCGGCGAGCGCCTTGCCGGGGACGAGCAGCTTGCCGCGCCGACGGCCGCTGCCGATGACCACATACGGCGCGTCCACGACCGCCGCGTCCACCAGCAGAGGCCAGCCCTCGGGCAGCCCGATGGGCGTGATCCCGCCGTACTCCATGCCGGTCTCCCCCACCGCCGTGTCCATCGACGCGAAGGACGCCTTGCGCACTCCGAGGTGGCGGCGCACCGCTCCGTTCACATCCACCCGCGTGGTGGAGAGGACCACGCAGGCGGTCAGCGTGACGCTCTGGCCGCGCTTGCCCGCGACGACCACGCAGTTCGCCGACGACTCGAGGAGCCCGGGCCCGTAGGCCTCGGCGAAGACGGCGGTGTCGGCCCTCTCGGGGGCGGTGTCGACGTACAGCAGCTGCTCCACGGGCACCGGGCCGCTCCATGCCCGGATGGCACCGGCGACGGGCGGGCTCAGCTCGTCCAGGACCTCGGCGGCGGGCCGGACGGAGTCGAAGTTTCCGATGGGAGCGCGCATGTCCGCCACGCTAACAGGCGGCGCCGACATCGCGGTTGATCGTCTCAGCGCACGGGCGGGACGGCCACGGTCATGGTCATCTCGACGGGCTCCGTGCCGTCGTTGCGGTACGCGTGCGCGCCGTTCGCCTCGAAGCTGGCGGCGGCACCCGTCGGCACCCGGTACTCCTCGCCGTCGACGACGAGGGTCAGCTCACCCGCCGTCACGTGCAGCAGCTCGAAGGTCCCGCCCGGGTGCGGGTCGGAGGTGCTGCCCTCGCCGGGCATGAGCCGCCAGGACCACAGCTCGAGGGGGCCGGGGGTCTGGACGCCGGCGAGCAGCGAGGTCGAACTGCCCGCCTCGGTGGACCACATCCGTACGGCCTGGCCGGCGGGGACGACGCGGACCTTGGGCTCCTGGTCGTAGTCGAGCAGCGTGGTGATGCTGACGCCGAGGGCGTCGGCGAGCTTGACGGTCGTGCCGACGCTCGGGTTCGTCCGGGCCTGCTCGATCTGGATGATCATCCCCCGGCTCACTCCCGCGCGGGCGGCGAGCCCGTCCAGCGTGAAGCCCCGCTCGGTGCGCCAGTGCTTGAGGTTGCGCGCGAGCGACTGGGTGAGGTGGTCGAGGTCCGTCACGTTCCGTCCAATATCCTGGATGACAGAGTTCACTTTAATGCACTACTGTGTGCTGCACTGCATTGTTCACTCCACTGTACTGCGAGGTTTCGCCATGACAGCCGTCTTCGCCCTGGCCACCAGCTTCCTGTGGGGGCTGGCCGACTTCGGCGGCGGGCTGCTGACCAGGCGCATCCCGGCCCTGACGGTCGTCGTGGTCTCGCAGACCATGGCCGCGGCCGTGCTCGGCGCCATCGTGGTCGCGACCGGCGGCTGGCAGGAGGCCGGACCCCAGCTGTGGTTCGCGGTCGCGGCGGGCGTCGTGGGTCCGGCCGCGATGCTGTGCTTCTACCGGGCGCTGGCGCTCGGTCCGATGGGCGTCGTCTCGCCGCTCGGATCGATCGGAGTCGCGGTGCCCGTGGGGGTCGGCCTGGTGATCGGCGAGCGGCCGGGGCTGCTGCAGTTCGCCGGGATCGTGGTGGCCGTCGCGGGAGTGGTGCTGGCCGGCGGGCCGCAGCTGCGCGGCGCGCCGGTGCAGCGGCAGGCCATCCTGCTGACGCTCGTCGCCGCCTTCGGCTTCGGCTCGGTGATGGCGCTCATCGCGGAGGCGTCCTCCACCGTCACCGGGCTCTTCCTCGCCCTCTTCGTCCAGCGGCTGTCGAACATCGCGGTCGGCGGCGCCGCCCTGTACGTGTCGGTGCGGCGCGGCGCCACCGCGCTGCCGGAGGACGGGGGCTGGCGGACGATACGGTCCTCGCTGCCGGCGCTCGGATTCGTGGGGCTCGCGGACGTCGCCGCCAACGGGACGTACGCCATGGCGGCCCAGCAGGGTCCGGTGACCGTCGCAGCCGTGCTCGCCTCGCTGTACCCGGTGATCACCGCGCTCGCCGCGCGCGGCGTCCTCAAGGAGCGGCTGCGGCTGGTGCAGGCGGCGGGCGCGGGGCTCGCGCTCTTCGGCACGGTGCTTCTCGCGGCGGGCTGAACCATGCGGCCCGGACGCCCGCGTCCGGGCCGCGTACGGCCTGAGTCCGCGGCGTACAGCCTGAGACCTGCCGCGTACGGCCTGAGTCCGCGGCGTACAGCCTGAGGCCTGCCGCATACGGCCCGAGCTCGCCGCGTACGGTCTGGGCCCTGCCGCATACGGCCCGAGCTTGCCGGATACGGCCTGAGAGCCTTCGGTCAGAGTCTGCGCGCCGCGTACAGCGCCAGCGCGACGCCCTGGATCACCACCGCGATCGCCAGCAGGATGCGCAGATTCCGGTTGCTCATCGTCCGAACCTCCTCGCGGCCGTCCCCCGCAGCCTCAGCGGTCGGCCGACAGGTCCAGTGTGCCGGGGGCGGCGCCCTGCCCGTTCAGTTCGTCCAGCTCGGCCAGCGCGAGCAGTTGCTCCGGGGTGACGCCCTCGGGGATCGGCACCGGGGGCGGCGTGCGCAGCGGCGGCTGCCAGCCCGAATCCGGGTCCCAGCGGCGGACGACACGGGCGGGCGCGCCCGCGACCACCGCGTGGTCGGGCACCTCGCCCCGTACCACCGCGCCCGCCGCGACGACTACGTTCCGGCCGAGGCGGGCGCCGGGAAGTATCACGGCCCCGGCGCCGAGCCAGCTGCCCGCGCCGACCTCGACGGGTGCGGTGCGCGGCCACTGCCGGCCCACCGGCTGCTCCGGGTCGTCGTAACTGTGGTTGTCGCTCGTGACGTAGACGTACGGGCCGCAGAACACGTCGTTTCCGAAGACCACGGGCCGCGAGGCCACGACATGGCTGCCGCGGCCGAGGACAACGCCGTCGCCCAGCCGCAGGACCGGCTCGGGCCCCAGATCGAGACCGGGCATCATTCCGGCGGTCAGGGTGACCTGTTCGCCGATGATGCAGTGATCGCCGAGGTGGATCCACGGCTCGCCGAAGAGCGTCCCCTGCGGGAAGGCGAGCCGGGTGCCGCGGCCTATCCGTCCGAAGCGGTGCCGTCCTGGACGCTCGGCGGTCACCGCGCCCGCGTTCTGCATCCAGCGCCAGCACCGGTGCACCGCGCGCGTGACGGCCCGGCGGCGCCAGTCCGCGAGCGATGAGAACGTGTTCCGGTTTCTCGGCACCCGCTCACGGTACTCAGCCGTCGGCCGGGCAGCGTACACCCCGTGCTGTGATCTTCACCCCACCCGCCCGCAAGCCTCCCCGGCCCTTCCCTTACGGTGCCGGTAGAGCGTGCCACGGGGGACGAAGCGTGCCACCGGGGACGACCGGACGTGCCACCGGGGGACGACCGGAGACGAGAGCGAGCGGACGAGATGGCGGAGCGGGCGTTGATCGCAGGGGTGTACGGCAAGGAGCCGAAGATCGACCCGGAGGCGTTCACCGCGCCGACGTCCGTCGTGCTCGGCGAGGTCTCGCTCGGCGCGGGGGCGAGCGTCTGGTACCAGACGGTGCTGCGCGGCGACGGCGGCCCGATCGCCATCGGCGCCGACAGCAACATCCAGGACAACTCCACCGTGCACGCCGACCCGGGCTTCCCGGTGTCCGTCGGCGAGCGCGTGTCCGTCGGCCACAACGCGGTGCTCCACGGCTGCACGGTCGAGGACGACGTGCTGGTGGGCATGGGGGCCACGGTGCTCAACGGGGCACGGATCGGCACGGGTTCGCTGGTCGCCGCCCAGGCGCTCGTACCGCAGGGCATGCAGATTCCGCCCGGCTCGCTGGTCGCCGGAGTGCCCGCCAAGGTCAAGCGGCAGCTGACCGAGGAGGAGCTCGAGGGCGTCAGGTTCAACGCTGCGGTGTACGTGGACCTGGCGCGGGAGCACCGGGAGGCGCTGGGAGGCTGACGGCAGGCGGGGAGCGAAAAAGCGACCACCCGGTGACCGGGAAGCCCCGGCCCGGGGCCTGGCGAGCGCCGTCGCAGCGGTCGGGCCATGCGAGCGCCGTCGCAGCGGTCGGTGGCCTCGGCCTGCGGCCTCAGTCGGCCGCCGGTGCGGGCTGCCGCTCGGCCGCCTCGCCGGTCGCCCCCGCCGCAGCCTGCTCCGCCCGCTCCTCCTGCTGCTCCCTGGCGGCCTTCTTGGCCCTGCTCTTCAGCACCAGGAACGAGGTGAGCCCGATCAGCAGCGCGGCGACCAGGCCGAGCCACGAGAACCGCTTCAGCCACGCCTCGGCGACCACGCCGACGTAGTAGATGACCGCGGTCGTGCCGCCCGCCCATACGATGCCGCCGAGGACGTTGGCGATGAGGAACTTCCAGTACGGCATGCGCAGCACGCCCGCGAGCGGCCCGGCGAAGATCCGCAGCAGGGCCACGAAGCGGCCGAAGAAGACCGCCCACATCCCCCACCTCTCGAAGGACCGCTCGGCGGACGCGATGTGGTGAGGCCCGAAGTGCTTGGGGAACTTCCCGCCGAGCCAGGTCAGAAGGGGCTTGCCGCCCTTGCGGCCGATGGCGTAGCCGATGGAGTCACCGACGATGGCGCCGGTGGTGGCGCAGGCGCCCAGGATCACGGGGTCGATCTCGCCGTGCTGGGACGCCAGCAGCGCCGAACTGACGAGGATGATCTCTCCGGGCAGCGGGATGCCGAGGCTCTCCAGGCCGATGACGATCCCGACGAGCAGATAGATGCTGACCGCGGGCACGGTCTCGAGCCACTCCTGGACGTGCAAGCCGGTTCCTCCCGTGATCTGTACAGGCTGCCCGGCGCGCGCGCCGTTTGGGCGGACGCCGGGCAGCCTACTTGATTCCGGGAAAACTCCGGTCAGCTCCGGTCAGCCGTTCCCCGCGTCCTCGTCGGCCGTTTCCCGCGTTCCCGACAGCCGTTCCGTCAGCCGTTGCCGTCAGCCCCTGCCGCCAGCCCAGCTGTCAGCCGTTGGGGCGCAGTGTCCACACAATCGACATCTCCCCGGTCACGGCCCCGTCCTCGCGTGTGATCTCGATCTCGACCGGGAACTCGGGGCGCTGCCCCGCGTCGAGCTCCGCGACGACGTCGGCGGCCGGGCGGCCGAGCCTGGCGGTGGCGGTGACCGGCCCCATGGCGAGCTTCTTGTAACCGATCTCGGCCCGTACGGCGAGGGGGACGGCCCGCGAGAGCTGGTCGCCGAAGGCGGCGAGCACGATGGCGCCGCTGGCGGACTCGGCGAGCGTGAACATCGCGCCGGCGTGCGGCCCGCCCACGTGGTTGTGGAAGTCGGGCTGGTCGGGCAGCCGTACGACGGCGCGCTCCGCGGTGGTCTCGGCGAACTCGAGGTTGAGGGTGCGGGCCATCGGCACGGTGGCCGTGAGCATGTCGCCGATCGACGGCAGGGTCTCGGACATGCGGCCACGTTACCAGCGAGTAGCAATGCTGGGGAGGGGCGGCCGTGGCAGGCATGCTCATGCCCCTCTATCGTTACGGGCCATGTGGCCAGGACAGCAGCCGCCCGGGGGCGAGCAGAACCCGCAGGACCCGAACGCGAATCCATACCAGCAGCCGGGGTATCACCAGCCGAACCCCTATCAGCAGCCGGGATACCAGCAGCCGAATCCGTACCAGCAGCAGGCCCCGCAGTGGAACCCGGGCATGCAGCCCGGCGCCCCGCAGCCGCCGCAGGACAACCGCAACAAGAAGGTCGCGACGATCGCGATCGTCACGGCCGTCGCCGTCGTGGCCGCAGCTGTCATCACGGGGGTCTTCGTCCTGGGCGGCGACGACGAGAAGACCGACGAGGCGAAGCAGGACCGGAAGACCCGGGTTTCGCCCTCGCCCGGGAACTCGCCGGAGGGCGGCGGCTCCCCGTCCGGCGAAGGTGAGCTGGACAACCCGCGCGGCGGCGGTGGTTCGGACGTCAAGCCGGTCATCCCGGGCTGGAAGGTCGTGGTCAACGCCAAGCGGCAGAACGCCTTCGACGTGCCGCCGGACTGGTCGGTGGAGTCGCAGGGCACCTCCATCGGGTTCGAGGACTCCAAGGACAAGTCGGACATACCGCGGGCTCTCATCGTCATGTCCGCACCCGCCTTCGCCAAGGAGCAGTGGTGCACCGTCAAGACGGAGAGCGGCTACGACTCGACCACCGCCCTCGGCGCTGCCGGGACCAAGGGCGCCCAGGGCGCGAAGAGCACCGCCAACGCCGCCCAGGACGCGGCCGAGATGTGGGTCTACGCGGGCTACGACCAGAACGAGACGGGCACCCGCAAGGTCACCGAGGCCAAGCCGTTCGCGAGCAAGCACGGCCTCACCGGCTTCTCCTCCTCCGCCACCGTCACCGGCGTGAAGAAGACGGACAAGTGCTCGTCCGACGGCAAGTCCTTCACGGTGGCGTACAAGGCGGAGAGCGGCGACCTCGCGATCTGGTCGCTCTACGCGGCGAAGGGCGTCGCGGACGAGATCCCCGACGCGACCATCCAGAAGATCATGAGCTCGCTTCGCCCGCTCGAATCGGCGTCCTGACCGCTGCCTGTCCTGCTCCCGGCGCGCGCGTCGGTCGCACTGCGGCTGAACCTGGGCTCGCTCCCCCCGGCGCGAAACCGCTTGCTCCTGCGGCCCGTTCACGGTGCGGCCGACCGGTGAGGCGAGGTTCTTCGCCTGCCGGGTGCCGTATCAGCCGATGCTGAAGGCGCCGTCGGGCGGTTCCGGTGACGGTACGGCGTCGGCGTCGTGGACCGGCCAGGCTCCCGCGTACAGCCGCTCCAGTGCGGCCCCGTGCTCCACGCGCGCGGGGAAGGCGTCGGCGGCCGTCCGGCGGGCCAGGTCGTCGACCGGGAGCTCGGCGTCCGAGGCGACGAGGACCGTGTTGCCGAAGCGGCGGCCGCGTAGTACGGCGGGCTCGGCGATCAGGGCGAGGTGGCCGAAGGTCTCGGCGAGCGTGGCGAGTTGGGAGCGGAGGAAGGCGAACGGCGCGGCGTCGGCGAGGTTCGCCGCGTAGACGCCGCCGGGTCGCAGGGCGCGGGCGGCGGCCCTGGCGTACTCAACGGACGTGAGGTGCGCGGGCACGCGCGCGCCGCCGAAGACGTCGGCGACCAGGATGTCGGCCTCGTGCTCCGGTGCGTTCTCGAGCCACGCGCGGGCGTCCTCCCCGTGCAGCGTGATCCCGGCTCCTGCTCCGGCTCCGGTTCGCTGCGGCAGCGGCAGTTGCTCGACGACGAGGTCGAGCAGGCCCCGGTCGGCCTCGATCACCGTCTGCCGCGACCCGGGGCGGACTGCGGCCACGTAGCGGGGCAGGGTGAGCGCGCCGCCGCCGAGGTGCAGTACGTCGAGGGGGCGGCCCGGCTCGGCAACCGTGTCGAGGACGTGGCCGAGCCGTCGCGCGTACTCGAACTCCAGGTGCGCCGGGTCGTCCAGATCGACGTACGACTGGGGCGCCCCGTTCACGGTGAGCAGCCAGGCCCGCGGCCGGTCGACATCGGGAAGTAGCTTGGCGGTCCCGGAGTCCACGGCTCGGGTGACGGGAATCGGCTCGTCCACGGACCCATTGTCGCCGGGGTGAGGCGGGGCCGGACCAGGCGGGGCGGGCAGGGCGGCGGTCAGTCGGCCCAGACCGCCGTCACCGCCTCGACCTGTGCGGCCGCCTGGGCGCGGCCGGCCCGCGCTGCGGGGGCCCGGCGCGCGGGATCCAGCGGATTGCGCCCGAAGGCGGCGCGCGCCGCCCGGTCCGGGGTGAGCAGTACGACCCGGGCGCCGCCGGCGGTGAGCTTCGCGGCCTGCGCGCGGACGGTCGGGACGGGACCGCCGCCCTGGGAAAGCGGGGCGAGGATCACCACGCGCCCGTACTCGGCGGCGAGGTCGGCGTTGGCGGACGACCGGATGCCGCCGTCGATCCAGCGCCGGCCGTCGATGGTGACCGGCGGCCAGACGCCCGGGACAGCGCAACTCGCGGCCACCGCGTCGACGATCCCCACGCCGCTCGAGCTGTCGAAGGCCGCGAACTCACCCGTGACCGCGTCCACAGCGGTGATCACCAACCGCCGGTCCGGCCAGCTGTGCGAGACGAGCCGCTGCGCGATGACGGCCCGCCGCTCGGCCTCAGGGGGTGTACGCGCTGCGAGGGCAAGCCTGCCGATACGGGCACCGAGAGCGGCGCCGTCGCGGGACCGGAGGACGCCGAAGACGTAGCGGGCGATCAGCGCGGGGCTCATCCGGGCCGCGATCTCCCCTGCGGGGTCGGCCAGTTGGCGCTCGTACAGCTCGTCGAGCGTGAGCAGACCGGAGGTGAGCTGAGCACCGACGACGGAACCGGCGGAGGTCCCGATCACCGCGCCCGCCGTGCTCAAGTCCACTCCTGACTCGGCGAGTCCGGCGAGCATGCCGATCTCCCAGCCGATGCCGGTGATGCCACCCCCGCCGAGCACCAGCGCCGTCTCCGCCACGTGTCGCTCCCTCCGCCGTCGCGCTTCCGGGCAGTCTGGCACCCCTGCCCGAGGACCGGCAGCCCACACGGGCTGCCACCCCTGCCTCCCCGGGCGCTTCGCGCCCGGTGTTTTCCCAGCCACCCGCCCTCTTGAGGGCGGGTGGGTGGAAATCCCCGAGGGCCGGCCGGTGGGGCAGGGGCCGCCCTGCGGGTCGGCGCCACGCCGTCGGGCCCGCGGGGTCGTGCAGGCGCCGCTGCCCTGGCGCTGCGTGGCCCGCGGCCCGGGCCGCGGGTTACTCGTCCGCGAGAGCGGTCACCGTGCCCGCGCCCACCGTGCGGCCGCCCTCGCGGATGGCGAAGCCGAGGCCGGGCTCGAGCGGAACCTCGCGGCCCAGCTCGACCGTCATCGTGACGGTGTCGCCGGGCCGGGCGACCGCCGCGCCACCGAGGTCGACGTCCCCGACCACGTCCGCCGTACGGATGTAGAACTGCGGCCGGTAGCCCGTGGCGACCGGAGTGGTCCGGCCGCCCTCGGCCGCCGACAGCACGTACACCTCAGCCGTGAAGCGCCGGCGCGGCAGCACGCTGCCCGGCGCCGCCACCACGTGCCCGCGCCGCACCGCGTCCCGCTGCACACCGCGCAGCAGCAGCGCGACGCTGTCGCCCGCCTCCGCGGACTCCATCGGCTTGCCGAAGGTCTCGAGACCGGTGACGACGGTCTCGATGCCCGCCCCGAGCACCTCGACCCGGTCCCCGACCCGCACCTGGCCGCGCTCCACCGCGCCCGTGACGACCGTCCCGCGCCCGGTGATGGTGAGGACGTTCTCCACCGGCAGCAGGAACGGCGCGTCGGTGTAGCGCACCGGCGTCGGTACGTACGTGTCGACGGCGTCGAGCAGCGCCTCGATGGCTCCGGTCCAGCGCGGGTCGCCGTCCAGCGCACGCAGTCCGGAGACCCGTACGACCGGCGCCCGGTCCCCGTCGTAGCCGTGCGCGGACAGCAGCTCGCGCACCTCGAGCTCGACCAGGTCGGTCAGTTCGGAGTCGCCCGCGTCGGCCTTGTTGAGGGCGACGACGATGTGCTCGACGCCGACCTGCCGGGCGAGCAGCACATGCTCGGCGGTCTGCGGCATGACGCCGTCGAGCGCGGAGACGACGAGGATCGCGCCGTCGAGCTGGGCCGCGCCGGTGACCATGTTCTTGACGTAGTCGGCGTGGCCCGGCATGTCGACGTGCGCGTAGTGCCGCGTGTCGGTCTCGTACTCGACGTGCGCGATGTTGATGGTGATGCCGCGCGCCGCCTCCTCGGGCGCCCGGTCGATCCGGTCGAACGGCACGAACGTGCCCGAGCCGCGCGAGCTGAGCACCTTCGTGATGGCGGCGGTCAACGTTGTCTTGCCGTGGTCGACATGGCCCATGGTGCCGATGTTGAGGTGCGGCTTGGTGCGCACGTATGCCTGCTTGGACATGGTTGCTTCCTCGGAAGTGAGCAGCGTCAGCGGGACCCCTGGGCCTGACCGACCCTCCCCCTGCGGGGTCCGCCGGACGATCCGGGAAGGGTCAGCTTCGGGCGCCGCCGAAGGGTGCCGGGGCAGCTGCGGCGACTGCGTCGGTGGCAGCGGCAGCGGCGGCAGCAGCGCCTGCGGCGGCCACTGCGGCCACTGCGGCCACGGCGATGGCCGAGGGAACGAAGGCAGCCTTCGGCGCGTCCGCGACTGCGGACGGAAGCGCGAGGAAGGCGTGCCGGAACATGCCGCCAATGATCGCGGCCCGGTCGGCCGCGCGTCCAACCATTTTGCGCGGGGCGCCAGTTCAGAACGCTGTCCGCAACCCTCCGCCGGTCAGAGGTTCTTCAGCGCCTCGCGGACCGAGAGCGGCGCCAGCCGGTCCCGCGCGGATGCGACGAAGGAGCGGACCGCGTGGGGATCGGTCTTCGCGTACTCGCGCAGCGCCCAGCCGATGGCCTTGCGGATGAAGAAGCCGGGATGGCGGGACTGGCGCAGGCAGTAGTCGAAGAGCCGGTCCGCGTCCGTGTCGCCCTTGAACCGCAACTGGTGCAGCAGGGCGGTGCGGGCGATCCACATGTCGTCGTCCGCGATCCACTCGTCCATCGCCGCCACGAGCCGGGGGTCCGCAGCGACCAGCGGGCCGACGACGTGCGCGGCGAGCAGGTCCACCGTGTCCCACCAGGACTTGGTGGCGACGAGATGGCGGGCGACCGGCAGGAATCCGGATGAGCAGCGGCCCGCGTACCGGCGCAGGTAGTCGACCGCGAAGTACTGGTACTCGCGCTCGGGCAGCTGCCAGCAGCGCAGCGCGATGGCCGTGCAGTCCGCCTCGCCGGGGCGCGCGGTGCCGGCGAGGACCGTACGGGACAGGGCGCGGCGTTCGGTGGTGGGGATGCCGAGGAAGGGGGCGATGCCTTTCATGTACGCGGCGGCACCCTCGGCCCGTACGGGATCGGCGGCGGACGGGTAGACGGCGGTCAGCCGCTCGATCACGGTGTCCGCGAGCTCACTCTCCGGCCCGCCCGTGGTCGGTCCCGGCCCCGGAATGACGGGTCCCGGCCCCGGAGTGATGGGTTCCGGCCCCGGTGTGATGGGTCGCATGGGCCCAACATACGGCGATCGGACACCGGCGTCGGTTAGTCTCCCCCGATGCCCGTCCCTGCCCCTGCCCCTGCCGCGCAGCGCCCGCAGACCCTGACATACGCCAGGGCGCTGCTGTCCCCATGGGCCCGGTTCGCCCTGCTCGTCGTGCTGCTCGCCGCGGCCGCGACGGCCGTCGTGCTGTTCGAGCCGCAGCAGCTGCTGGCGGAGGGCTGGCCGCCCCGGGTCTCGGGCGGCGCGGCCGTGGTGCTGTTCGCCGTCGCGTACGGGGTGTGCACGGCCGCGCTCGTGCCGCGGCCGATTCTGAACCTCGCGGCCGGTGCGCTGTTCGGCGCGCAGTTCGGGCTCGCGGCCGCCGTCGCGGGCACGGTGCTCGGCGCGGGCATCTCGTTCGGTCTCGGGCGGGTACTCGGCCAGGACGCGCTGCGGCCGCTGCTGCGTGCCCGCTGGCTGACGGCGGCGGACCGGCAGCTCAGCAGACACGGCTTCCGCTCGATGCTGGCGCTTCGGCTCTTCCCCGGCGTGCCGTTCGCCGCGGCCAACTACTGCGCCGCCGTCTCGCGCATGGGCTGGCTGCCGTTTCTGCTCGCCACGGGCTTGGGGTGCGTGCCGAACACGGCCGCGTACGCCATCGCGGGCAGCAGGGCCACGGCCCCGGCCTCGCCCGCGTTCCTGATCGCCATCGGTTTCATCGCCGTGACGGGGATCGCGGGTCTTACGGTCGCCTGGCGCAAGCGGGGCCGGCTGCGCCGGGGCTGGTCCCCGGGTCAGTAGGCGCCACGGCCGTCGATGACAGCGCGGAATGTGCGCGCCATGATGGCGATGTCCCCGATGAGGGACCAGTTCTCCACGTACCGCAGGTCGAGCCGGACGGTCTCGTCCCACGACAGGTCCCACCGCCCGCTGATCTGCCAGATGCCGGTGACTCCTGGGCGCACCGCCAGTCGGCGCCGCTCCGTCTCGTCGTACAGCGCCACTTCGTCGGGCAGCGGAGGGCGCGGACCGACCAGGGACATCTGACCGCGCAGCACATTGATCAGGAGCGGCAGTTCGTCCAGCGAGTACCGGCGCAGGAACCGGCCGACCCGGGTGACCCGGGGGTCCCGGCGCATCTTGAACAGTGGGCCGTCGTGCTCGTTCTCCGACAGCAGCGCCCGCTTGCGGGCCTCAGCGTCCGCCACCATGGTGCGAAACTTCCACGTGTGGAAGGCCTGCCCCTGAAGGCCGACCCGCATCTGCCGGTGGAAAACCGGCCCGGGCGAGTCGAACCGCACGGCCAGAGCGATCACTCCCATGACGGGGGCCAGCAGCATCAGCAGCGTCGCCGCCCCGAACCGGTCCATCAGATACTTGGTCTGCAACTCGACACCCCGCCGGATCGGCGGCGCGATGTGGAGCATCATCAGCCCACCGGCCTCCGAGGAGCGAACGCGGTGCTGTGCGACCTCGGCGAGCCCGGGCAGGACGGCCAGCGAAAGTCCCGAGTCGTGCACGCCCCAGATCAAGCGGCTCAACCGCTCGCCGACCATGGCCCCGCCGGGGATGGCCACGATCAGGTCGGCTCGGTGGAAGCGGGCGGCACTGCGCACCTGCCCCGCGTCGGCCGTACCGGCCGGTGGGGCCTCGTCGAGCCGGGCGGCGATGGGCAGGCCGATCAGCGGTTCTCCCGCGCCGACCGCGCAGAGCCCGACGACGACGTATTCGTGATCGGTGTGGCGGGACAACAGGTTGATGACATGATCGGCGGTCACCGGTTCCCCGACGACGAGCACCCGGCGCACTCCCGAGGCCCGGCGCCGTCGGTCGGACAGGTGGCGGTGCAGGGACCTGCGCACCGTCGCGCTGAGCACCGGAGTCGGCGTCAGAGCGAGGAGTGCCACATAGGGATCCGTGGTGGCGTCGGTGAAGGCGTGCAGGATGGCGAGCACTCCGAGCAGGGTCGCCCAGTCGTAGAACACCGGCCGCGGCGAGCTGATTTCGCCGAGTGCGTACCGGGCGTAGCGCCCGCGGACGGCGCAGACCAGTATCCACGCCGCTGCCGCGATCAGGGCGCACAGCGCCGCGGCCCGCTGGTCTGCGGCGTGCAGGAGCAGCAAAGTGGGCAATCCGGCGGCGAGGATGTCCACGCCGATGGCGGTGAGTAAGTACCAGCGCGGCCTTCGGGGAGTGCTGCGCCGCGGCGCCCGTCGCGGTGGCTCTTCGGGGTCGGCGGGTGGCTCGCCCTCGGGCTGTGCCTCGCGTGTCCGCGCGCCCACGCCGACGAGGGCGGGCACGACCGCTGGTACCGGGCTCTCCTGGCCGCCGGCCCGGCGCTTGATCTCGGCGAGCGCCGCGCTGCGGCGCTCGCCTCCGGGGTCGGCCAGGCGGGCTTGCAGCGACGCGCCGGACCGGGCGAGGCGGGCGGCGACGAAGGGATCGGGCCGCTGGTCGTAGACCCTCCTGCGGAACGGCTTCACGACTGATCCCCCTTGAAGTCGTCCGGCTCATCGAGCTGTTTGAGCCTGCGCTTGAGCGTGGCCTCGGCTCGGGCGATCTGCGAGCTGACGACCCTCGGTTTCATCCCCAGTTCGCGTTCGATCTTCCCCTGCGGCCAGTTCTCGCGCAGCCAGAGAACGGCGACAGCCCGTTGTCGCGCGGGGATCTCGTCGAGGACGTCGATGAGCGGGTCGCCGGATGCGCGTGGGGGGCGGGCGGGGCCTGTCGGCTGCCCTGCTCTCGGCCACCAGGAGCGTCGTCTGCCGTAGGCCGCGATCACCGTCCGCGCGATCCTGGCCTTGATCCAGGTGTCCGGATCGCCTATCGCGTCCCACTGGCTGTACGCCTGCGAGCAGACCTCCTTGACCAGCCACTCGGCGCGCGCCAGTTCGGCCGGAAGGTCGGCGGCCAGCATCAGCGCAGCGGTGACCGACAGGTCCTCGAAGTTGAAGTGGAAGTAGCTGTCGAAGTCCAGACTCGGTTCGATCGTGGTCATCCGAGCGCCTCTGCCGCCGGCGGGCAGGCCACAGGACGAGACTGCCCCTCTGCTGAGCGCGCCGAGGCCGGCCCGGCAATCGTCGAACGATGGATGAGCAACGGCGGGTCCTAGGTGCATGAGCGGTGAACTGACGCGCCGTAACCTCTGGACGGAGACTGGCACCCTTCGAGACAACCACACGCACACCGAAAATATGACCCGAACTCGGGGGCGTGCGGGAGCGACCGAGGGGGCGCGTTAAGCCAGGAACGCAGCAAGTGCGCGCCCCCCTTCCCGATCAAGCACCCCAACTTTCTTCAATGCGGCACCATCTTTCTTCATTTCCGGCACCATCTCCCGCACGACCCGGCATCATGTCGGCAGCACAGGTGCGGCTCCGGGGGGAGGCCAGGCATTGACAGAGCGAATCCGATTCAACGACGTGATCGTGCTACTGCCCGGTATCGGGGGAAGTGTTTTACGCAAAGGGCAGACGCCCCTGTGGGAACCGTCCCTGAAGCTGGCGGGCGGGCTGCTGCGCAACCGCACCGAGCTGCTCGAGGCGCTGGCCGGCGACCGCGCCGACCTGGACGACGCCGAGCACGACAGCGAGGTGACCGCCGCTGGACTCATCGGCACACCGGTCACCATCCCCGGGCTCGCCAAGGTGAATCAGTACCGTGCGTTGCGCAGGATGATCCTCTCCGGTCTGGATGTCGTCCGGGGTGATCCCTCCGTGGACGGACCGCCCGCGAACTATTTCGAGTTCGCCTACGACTGGCGCCGCGACAACCGCGTCTCCGCCCTCCGTCTCAAGGAATTCATCGACCGTGAGCTTCCCAAGTGGCGCTCCGCACTCCCCTACGGCCGGCCGAAAGTCGTATTCGTCTGCCACAGCATGGGAGGACTCGTCGCCAAGTTCTACGCCGACGTCCTCGGCGGCTGGACGCACACCCGGTCCATCATCACCTTCGGCACACCCTTTCGTGGGTCGGTCCAAGCGCTCGAATTCCTCTCCAACGGCTATCGGAAATGCGGCATCGAAATCGCTCCGATTTCAGAACTCCTGGCCGGCTACACCTCGGTCTACCAGTTGCTGCCCCGCCATCCCGTCGTCCTCGACCGCAGGTCAGGACCGGACCGGCCCACTGCTCCGCTGCGGGTCTCGGAACTGGAGGAGAAGTCGGCCGGCTCGTTGTCCGTGACCAGAGCGCGCTGCGCCTATACGGACTTCCACCAGGAAATGGGACCGGAGGCGGCCGAACGGACAGGCCCGGGGCAGGGGCACCTCATCCCCGTCGTGGGTTACGGGCACAGCACACTGCAAGCCGCAGTGCTGTCCGACAACGGCGTCGCGACATCCGCAGAGCCCCTGGCCCTGGGCAGCGGCCGCCGATGGCTCGGAACAGGGGACGGCACCGTGCCGGCCCTGTCGGCCATCCCCGTCGAACTGAGCGAGGGACCGGTTCACTGGTGGGAGAACGGCACGCACTCCTCGTGCCATACCGGCGAGCGAGCGCTGGCGCGCCTTCTGCGCACCCTGGGCCTGTACGGCACGGGCATCAGCGATCTCCAAGGACCTGACGGTGCGCCCGTCCTGACCGACCCGGGGGACGCACACGAGGACAGACCGGTCATCGCGCTCGAAGTCGAAGACGTCCATCTCGGCGGCGAGCCCGTCACGCTCCGGTGCGCTGTGCGGGAAGACCCGGCCGAAGACACGACGCCGCGCATGGAACTCACCGGCCCCGGGCGGCCCGAGCAGGTCACTCGAACCGACGGGGAGAACGGGGCCGCCTGGGTCGTCGAAGGACTGCCGGCCGGGACCTACGAGGCCACCGTCACCTACGGCAACCGAACCGTCGCCGACGTCTTCGAGGTCTGGTGACTCCCACGGCCTCCCACAACCCCGACCGGGCGTGGGTCAACTGGAAACAGACCGAACCGCAGCGGCTCGCCCGCTATGTCGACCCGAACGCGATCGTGCACTGGTTCGGGGTCCCCGCGCCCAGGAACGGCACGGCGTTCGACGAGCGTCAGACGGACCGCCGCACCACCGTGCGTGCCTTGTACGACCACATGGCCGCGCTGAACATCGCCTACGAGACCGCGCGTCTGGACTTCGCGAACGGCCATGAGGCCGAGCAGGTCATCCGCCCACCGCACCGGGTACGCCAGGAGGGCGGCAACTGTCTGGAACTGGCGCTGGTGTTCGCCGGACTCAGCGAACACCAGCGCCTCCGGCCGCTGGTCGTGCTCCTGGAAGGCCATGCCCTGCTCGCGCTCTGGCTGGAGGCGGACGTCGACCCTCTGGTCCGTACGGGGCGGCCTGCGCCGGGAGATCACACCATTCTCAGCGGCGGAAGGATCCGCGATGCCGGTGATCCGGCGGTCAAGACGGCATTGCTGAGAATGGTCGAGACGGACTCCTTCATCCTGGTGGAATGCACCGGCTTCGCCTATTCGGAGACGCTGCACGGTGCCACCGGGCGACTCACCTTCGACCAAGCCGTCGAGGCCGGGCACGAGCGGCTGCGCCACGGCAGCCTCATCGACCTCCTGGACATCGCCTACTTGCACGGCAACCGCCTCTACACGCCGTACGACCTGCCGGTCGCGTCGGGGCGCCCCACCGGGGGCGCCCCGATCGCGCGGCTCGGCGACCGCGGCGCCAAGGCACTCTTCGATGCCTTGGCGCAGAGCGACGGCGCGCCGCCGCACGGGGACCGCTGGACCGAACCGGATCTGCGCCGACTCAGTCAGTGGCTGGCCACGCAGCAGGTCGGCCCGCCCGATGTCATGGACCACCTGCGGCAATTGGTCGAGGACCTGTCGCTGGCCCTGCGCGCCGCCTCCTTCATCAGACAGTGGATACCGGCTGAGCGGCTCACCTCGGCAGCACTCCGCAAGGCGCTGCTGGCCACTCTGCCCGGCGCGCTGCGCGAGTCGCCGGTGGGCCTCGACGACCACCTGAACCTGATCGCGCTGCGCCATCCGGTGACGGACGACGGCTGCGGAAGGGCCGTCGTGGAGTTCACCCTGCGTCTGGCCATGAGTGCGGAACTCGACGTCTGCGACCCGCGGTTCGAAGCCTGGGCGGAGACCGTGGCGGACATCGCACACGTCAACGACCTGCGTAACCGCCTCACGGCCCAGACGCGTACCTCCGATGTGCGGCTCGTCGTCGACCTGCACGCCGTACGCACGACGGCGCGGGCGGAGCGGCTCCGCGCCTGGCTGCTCGACGGCGACGAGGTACTGGCCCCGCCGTGGACGGCGGGTGAGGACCGGGCCGAGGGAAAGAGCCTCGAGGAGGCGATGGCGGACATTTATGAGGACGCCTTCGACATCGCTGAACAGCATGGCCTCCTCATCGGCCGAGTGGACGTCGCCGTACCCACCTCCCTGATGGTGCGTTACAAACCCGAGGAGTGCCGCATCGGGGACCGCCTCGGGGCGCACCACGATGTCGTCGTACGGTGGAGCGACCATCTGCGCCCGCAACCTCCCGAGCGCCGACGCGCGCTGCGCATGTGCCGTCTCCGGCTGGCCAAGATGGAGCAGGACGGTTTGGACACGGCGATCGAATGGATACCCGACGCCGACGCCCGGGACCGTGCCACGCTGACCCGCCGCATCCACAGCGGTGACTACAAGGCCGTGGGCCTTCGCTCCCTGCCGTCGGCGGACCCCGAGGGGCTGCTGGACCTTCTGCTCCTGCACGTGCCCATCCTGATGTGGCCCGAGGAGTCGGTGGCCGACTGGGACGAGGTCGAGTGCGATGTACGCGACTGGTGGCCGGACCTGCCCGCCGCCTTTCTCCGTGCCTATCGCACGGCGTGGCGGGCCGACGCGTCGGAGAAACTCCCGGCTCTGGCGAAGCTCCGAGCAGTGTGGCACGACCGGGAGTGGCAGAGGTTCTGTGATGTGTTGAAACGGCATCGAGCGGGCTTCGCTCCCTCAGGAGGACAACTGTGACGTGGGCCCCTTATTACCGCGGAGACGGCGAGAAGCGAGCCGTCGAACTCCCCCCGCCCCCGCCATGGCGCCGTCTGCCGTCCAGCTCGGCCGACGGCGACGCAAGCGGCGAGGGCGGCGATGCCGAGGACACCTTCCGCTTCGACCCACCGGAGGGTCTGGTCGATGCCGTCAACGCCGCCCTGTACCTGCGGCGGCCGTTGCTGCTCACCGGACCCCCGGGCTCCGGGAAGTCCGCCGTCGCCGAGTCGGTGGCCCGCGAACTGGGCCTGGGTGAGGTGCTCCGCTGGCACATCACCTCCCGTAGCACGCTCCCCGACGCGCTCTACGGGTATGACGCGCTCGGCCGTCTGGACGCCACGCGCCACCACGAGGACGACGACATCGGCCGGTTCATCCGCCTCGGCCCCCTCGGAACGGCGCTGGCCTGGTCCGACGGGCCGCGGGTGCTCCTCATCGACGAAATCGACAAGAGCGACTTCGATCTGCCCAGCGACCTCCTCAACATCCTGGAGCGCGGCGAGTTCGAGATTCCGGAGCTGGCTCGGCACGACAAGACCACGGTGAGCGTGCGCCGTTGGGACGCCACCGGTGCGGAGGACATCTCGTCGGGCCGGGTCACCTGCACGCACTTCCCGGTCATCGTCATGACGAGCAACGGAGAACGCAGCTTTCCGCCGCCGTTCTTGCGGCGTTGTGTCCGCTTCCAGGTCAAGGATCCGAGCGCCGAGCGGCTCGCCAGAATCGTCCGTGCCCATCTGGGCGACGAGGCCGCGGCGAGCGTCCAGCAACTGATCCAGGGCTTCGCCGAACGTCTCGAGGGACGGGCGACGCTGGCGACCGACCAGTTGCTCAACGCCGTGTACCTGGTGACCGGTGAGTTGCCTCCAGAGGGGCGCCAGCGCGAGGAACTGGAGGCTCTTCTCCTCCGCGATCTCTCCAGCACCTGACATGGTCGAGTTGGAGACGCTGCTGCAGCGCCTTTTTGACGTCGGTGCCGAAGTCGACGCCGTGGGGTTCGCCGATGCCCTCTGGCTGGCCGACGCCATCGGCCGCCAGGCCGGTCACGGGGCCGAGGAGCATCCCCGCGAGGCCGTCGGACAGCCCGGGGAGCGGGAAGCGGCGGAGGACCCGGCCGCCGACACCACGGCGGCCTGCGGCGGGGGCATGGACGAGCCCGCCCCTGCGGCGGGCACGGGAGACCTGTACGACAACGTCGGTGGCGCGGGCCTGCAGCGCGCTACCCGGGTGTACGTCGAACGAGGCCCTTCCCTCCCCCGGCAGCTGAACGTCGCGCGCTCCCTGCGCCCGCTCAAGCACCGGTTCCCGCGTGGCCGCAGGCGCACCCTCGACGTCGAGAGCACGATTCACGCGTATGTGCGCAGCGGTGATGTGGTGCCGGCCTTCTCCGCAGTGCCGGAGCGGTGGTTCCACCTCGACGTGGTTCTGGACGACAGTCCGTCGATGGAGGTGTGGCGGGAGCCGTTCGACGAACTGATCCGGATGCTGCAGCAACTGGGCGCCTTCCAGACCGTCCACACCTGGCGACTGGACGTCTCGCAGGACGACCCCGTACTGCGCGACCCGACCGGCCACGTCGTCACGTCGGGCCGGCTGAGGGACCCGGCAGCCCGGCGCCTGGTCCTGGTCTGCTCCGACTGCGTGGCCAGGGGCTGGGACCGTACGGGCATCTGGCAGGACCTGCGCAACTGGGCGGCTTCGACCGCCACCGTACTGCTCAACCCGCTCCCCGACCGGCTATGGCAGCACACCGGTCTCAACTCCCAGGCAGCCCGGCTGCGTCCGGGCAGGCGCGGTGCGCACGGAGGGGATCTGTCCTTCTCCGCGCCCCTGTTCTCCTGGTTGCACCCGGGCCGCGACGACGACGCCGGCTGGACGGCGCTGCCGACGACCGACCTGTCGCCCGACTCACTGGGGCAATGGTCCGGCACTCTCATGGGAACCGAGAGAGGCGGCTGCGGCGGCGTACTCCTGCCTTCGCCCGCCTCCCTCACCGCACGCACGGGCTCCGGGAGCAGGGCGGAGTGGGCGGAGGATGCGGAGCCCCAGGTCGACGAACCCTGGGACGACGAGGACGACGAGGACGACGGCTTGGGTCCCTCCCACCCCGAGGACACCGTCAGGGCCTTCAGAATGCTCGCCTCCCCCGAGGCCCGCCGACTCGCGGTGCTCTGTTCCGGCCAGCGGACGCTGTCGCTGCCGGTGATGCGCCTCATCCAGCACACGATGCTTCCCGACGCAGAGGTGAGCGACCTGGCCGAAGTCGTGGTCAGCGGCCTGTTCGAGGAGCCTCCGCCGCGCACCGGCGACAGCGAGCTGCTTCTCACCTTCCGCCCCGGCGTACGGGAGGTGCTGCACCGGTCCCTGGCACGGGAGGACGCCTGGAAGGTCCACTGGGCGCTCAGTCGCTTCATCGAGAAGGAGACCGGGCAGCCGACCTTCCTCGCGGCCCTCGTCGATCCCAGCGGTCCGCTGGCTCTGCCGGCCGACCTCCAGCCCTTCGCCGCGGCGCACCGCGACGGCCTGCGGCTGCTCAGAGGGGTGTCGGCAGGCACGGAGTCCGGCGCCTCGGAGCGTGCTCCGTCCGTCGGAGCGCGGGAGGCGAGAAGGTTCCTCATCGCCGTGATGCTCACGGACGCCCACGAGTTCACCGCGTCCCGCCGCATGGTGGTGGAACTGTTCGCCGGCCTCGGATACCAGGACGCGACAACGAGCGCCGAGGACCTGACACCTGAGGAGCTGGCCCAGCAGATCCACGCCTTCTGCCAGTCCGCGGACCGCCGCCCCCGCGACCTCCTCACGGTCTACGTGGCGGCACACTCCGTGAGCCTCGCGGAGAAGGTCCACCGGTTCCTCGGCGCCATCGGCGTACGCCATCTGTTGTTGCTGGTGGACAGATGTGGTGCCGATGCACCCGGTGCGGGTGCGCCGCTCTCCCCGCCGTCGTGGAGCGACACAGCAGGGCCCGGAGCGGGAGCCGCGGTTTCCGTCCTGGAGTGCGTGTCATCGGGTCACGCGGAGGCGGGGAATCTTCCCCGCCTTCTGCGAGTCGCAGTGGACGAGTTGGCGACGGAAGAGGATCAGCCCTGCCTGCCCTTGCACGCCATCGCCCGGCGCATGACCGAGCTCGCCGGCCCCGGCTCCGGTCCCCGGATTCGCCTGTCCCGCCTCGGGCCGCCCGACGACGAGCCGGCGTTCCTGCCCAGCCCCCGGCACCTTCCCGCGCCTTCACCGGTGGACTCCAGTGCGCCGCAGACCGCGAGGGCGGCCGGGACGGGGTACGCAGTACGCCGTGAAGCGCGCCTCAACTCCCATTTCCTGGCAGGGGCGCAGGCATCGCTGACGGCGGGCGGCGGCTGGTCCTTCACCGCGCGTCACCAGGCGCTGACCGAGATTTCCGCCTGGCTCAATGAGCCGCGACCGCACCCACCGGCGTTGGTGGTCTGCGGTGATCCCGGCTCCGGCAAGTCCACGGTCCTGGGGGCGATCGCCGCGCTCACCAGTCCCCAGCTCAGGCGCAGGGTGCCCCTGTCGACCCTGGAGCTGCCCTCCCGGGCGATCCCGCCCCTGGGCAGTGTCGATGTCGCCCTCTCCGCCCGGGAACTGACCGACCGGCACGTGGTGGCGGAGCTGGCGGCCGCCGCGGAGCTCTCCACCGACCACCCCAGGGAACTCCTGGCGGGTCTGGAAGGGTCCCCGCGGCCCTTGACCGCGGTCATCGACGGTCTCGACGAGGCGGCCACCCCGGACACGCTCATCGCTTCGGTGCTGCGTCCGCTCATGGATCACGGTCGGGGCCGCATCCGGTTGCTTCTGGGCACCCGCCGCTCTCTTCTGCCCCAACTGGGAGACACTGACGGGGCCTTCACGATGCTCGACCTGGATACGGAGAGGTTCAGCGATCCCGCGGACCTCACGGCGTACACGGTCCTGATGCTGCTCGAGTCCTCGCCCCACAGTCCCTACCGGGAGGCCCCGCCACCGGTGGTCCGCGAAGTGGCGGAAGCGGTGACCGCGGTGGGCGGATCCTTCCTCACGGCCCGGATCGTCGCCCGCGCCCTCGCCGCCGCGGACGCCGTCCCCGACCCCCGCGACCCCGCATGGCGAGCGTCGCTGCCGCGCGACATCGGGCTCACGCTGCTCCGGGAGCTGGACTCCGAGCTCGGCACGGCCGCCGAGCCCGCCCGCGACCTGTTGCGCCCCCTCGCCTTCTGCCAGGGCCCCGGACTTCCGTCCGCGGGGCTGTGGGCCCAAGTGGCTTCCCGGATGTCCCGCCGGAGGTATACGGACGAGGACGTGGCGTGGCTGCGGCGGCTGGCCGGCATCTGTGTCGTCGAGGGACACGAGGACGGCAGGGCCGGCTACCGCCTGTGCCATCAGTCGCTCGCCGACGCCCTGCGCCAGGACTGCGACGACGTGGCCGCGCACACGGCGATCACCGAGGTGCTCCTCTCGCACCTCCCTCGTGCGGCCGACGGCACCCACGACTGGTCCCGCGCCGAGCCCTACGTCTCGCGCTATCTGTCCGTGCATGCCGCCGCCGCCGGACGCCTGAACGATCCAGGAGAGCTGGGGAGCGCCCTGCGGCATCTCTCCCGGCCGGCGCAAACTCCGCGGTCGGGCCGGGCGACGAGCCACGGCGCGCAGGTCGTCGTACTCCACGGGATGGGCAGGGCCAACGAGGACAGGGCCGCCGGGCGCAGCCGCCTGACGGCAGCCCTGCGCGATGCGGTCGACCGGGCCGTGCGCGACGATCCCGATGCGCGGGCCCGGGCGGGCGAGCTGCGATGGGAGGTGTCCTTCCCCGGCTACCAGGACCTCTTTCGTGCCGCGGGGGCTCCGGAGGCGCTTGCGGGACCGAGGCTCTCGGCCCGGGATGTCGCACCCGGGCTCGAGACGGACCTGCTGCTGCAGTGGTGGGAGACTGCCGCCCGGGCCGATCACGCCGTACCGCGGCCGGATACCAGGACTCTCCAGGACGCGGCACAGTCGCTGTTCGATCCCTCGCGGACTTCTGCGATCAAGCGCGTGGTCAGTGCGCTCGGCAGGTCGCGGTTCTTCATGGGAGTCGCGGAGCACATGCTGGTGGGGAGCATCAAGCAGCTCCTGCGCTACTTCCAGGAGGAAGGGCTCCGGGAGAGCGTCATCAACCGGGTGGCGGAGGCCATTTCGCCGCGGACTCGCGTACTGGTCGGGCACTCCCTCGGCTCGATCGTGGCCTACGAGGCGTTGTGCGCCCACCCGGAATGGCCGGTGCGCACGCTGGTGACCACCGGCTCGCCGCTCGGCGTCAGACATCTGTTCTTCGACCGGCTCAAGCCGGCCCCGGTGAACGGCGTCGGCGCGTGGCCGGGCTCGGTCGTGCGGTGGGTGAATGTGTGCGACCCCCGAGACCTCGTAGCCCTGGAACCACGCCTTGCCACGACCTTCGGTGCGCGGGTCGAGGACGTCTCCGTCAGCAACGGAACAGCGGCCCACGACATGTCTCGCTATCTCAGCGCCGGCGCTGTGGGAGCGGCCATCGTCTCGGAACTCCTGTGACCGCCGCCGGTCGTCCCTGTGGACCGCCGCACGGCTGCCGCGAGACACCGCCTCCCTGCCCCCGCGAGGGGCCCGGCGACGGCCGAACATCCAGGGGCGCTACGCTGCCTCCGACTGGGCGCGATCACCATCTGCTACAGCGTCCACAAGCCGCCCAGAGAACCTGACGCACCGTCAGCCAAGCCAGCAAAGGTGAGCATGAGTATGCCCACGACCCTATTCACATGATCGAACGCGCGCATCGCCTGGCAGCCCACCCTGGCCTCTGACCCACAGGTTTCCTGGTCAGACCGTGATCGTCTCTTGGATGGCATAGCATTTCATGTCTTGGTTCGAATCATTCATCCTCGGTCTCGTCCAGGGGTTGACCGAGTTCCTGCCGATCTCCTCCAGCGCCCATCTCCGGCTGACCGCGGCCTTCGCCGACTGGCACGACCCGGGCGCCGCCTTCACGGCGATCACCCAGATCGGCACCGAGACCGCCGTGATCATCTACTTCCGCAAGGACATCGCGCGGATCGTCGGCGCCTGGGCCAAGTCGCTGTTCAACAAGGCGATGCGCAGCGACCACGATGCCAAGATGGGCTGGCTGGTGATCGTAGGGTCGATTCCGATCGGCGTGCTGGGCGTCACGCTCAAGGACCAGATCGAGGGGCCGTTCCGCGATCTGCGGCTGATCGCCACCACTCTGGTCGTCATGGGCGTCGTGCTGGGCGTCGCCGACCGGCTCGCAGCGCGGGACGAGGCGGGCGGCAAGCACCGCGCCGTACGGGACCGCAAGACGCTCGCCGAGCTCGGTGTCCGGGACGGCCTGATCTACGGGGTGTGCCAGGCCATGGCGCTGATCCCCGGCGTATCGCGGTCGGGCGCGACGATCAGCGGCGGTCTGCTGATGGGCTACACCCGCGAGGCCGCCGCCCGCTACTCCTTCTTGCTCGCGATCCCCGCGGTCCTGGCGTCGGGACTGTACGAGCTGAAGGACGCGGGCGAGGGCCATGTGTCGTGGGGGCCGACGATCTTCGCGACCATCGTCGCCTTCTTCGTCGGGTACGCGGTCATCGCCTGGTTCATGCGCTTCATCTCGACCAAGAGCTTCATGCCCTTCGTGGTCTACCGGATCCTGCTGGGCATCGCGCTCTACATCCTGGTCGGGACGGGAGCCCTCGATCCGCAGGCGGGCGAGTCCGCGGGCTGAACTCGCGGACCCCGCGGGCTGACCCCGCGTGCTGAGACCCCGCGTTGACCCCGCAGGCTGACCCGGAGCCCGCCACTCCGCGTCACTCCCCCGCCGTCGCTTCCGTCAAGCCGTCCTGAGCCGCGCCCCGGCTCAGAACGGCTTCGCGTACCCGGTCCCGTACCTCGGGGAATCGATTCCGCGTCGCGGTGACGACCCGGAACGGCGGCCCGACGTCCGAGTGCCCGACGAGGAACTCCGCCTTCGAGACCGTCCAGCGGTCCCCCTGGGGCGCGAAGGTGAAGCGGGCCATCGAGCCCTCGTTGCCCCGGGCCTTCCCGGGCACGAAGCTCGCCACCTGGTCCCCGAGCCCGTACACCACCCAGGTGCCGTTGACCTTCTCGTACGGCTGCGGCACATGGTTGTGCGTCCCGATGATGAGGTCGATGTCCCGCCTCCCGCCCGTGCGGGCGGCGGTGAGCCGCCGGGCCTGGTCCAGTTGCTGCCCGTCGGGCGCCTGCTGCCACTCGGTGCCCCAGTGGACGCTGACGAGGACCACGTCGGCCCCGGCGCGGCGGGCGGCCCGAGCGTCGGCGATGACCCGCTCGGGGTCGAGCAGGTTCACCGCCCACGGCTGCCCCTCGGGCAGCGGCACGCCGTTCGTGCCATAGGTGTACGCGAGGTGGGCCACGTCCGCTCCGCCGGCCCGCAGCCGTGCGGGCCGGGCGGCCTCGCCGGCGCTGCGGGCCGAGCCCGCGTGCCGTACGCCTGCCGCGTCGAGGGCGTCGAGCGTGCGGTGGAGGCCCTCCGCACCGGCGTCGAGGGTGTGGTTCGAGGCGGTCGAGCAGCTGTCGTATCCGGTGGCGCGGAGACCCTGGGCGACGTCCGGCGGGGACTGGAACATGGGGTAGCCGGTGAACGGCCCATCCGGGAGTCCGTACGGGGTCTCCATGTGACAGACCGCCAGATCGGCTGGGTCGACGACAGGCTTGACCCCGGCCAGGATGCGGCTGAAGTCGAAGCCGGTGCCGCCCGCGTCGGTCTGCGCCTGCCGGATGACCGAGGGGTACGGGATCACGTCGCCGGTCGCCACGACGGTGAAGGGGCGACCCTTGGCGGAAGCCTCATCCGGCGCGGCCTTCTTGGGGCCGCCGGGCTGGGTGGGGCCTGGCGCCGTCCCCTGTGCGGAACAGGCGGCGAGCGCCCCGAGGGCCAGCCCCCAGGCCGCCGCCTTTGTGCGCAGCGCGCAGCGCATGCCGGTCTCCTCTCGCCTCGGTGCACTTCTCACGCCTCTTCGCAGCGTGTACCGAGGTCCGGGGGTCCGCAGCCGGGGGCCGTACGGGTTGGGCCGAGGGGAGTAGCGGCGCGTCGGCTTGACGGGCCTCCGGGGCGCGCGCACGGGGGCCGCACGCACGCGAGCACCACGGGCGCATTCCGTCACCAGGAGTGCACGCCTGGATACCCAAACCCGCAGGCTGGTGACATCCGTCACACCGATATCCGGCACCAACGCGGCGGGATAGTAGGTGGCCGCCATGCGGAATAGGGGATTTGTCCGTCCCGAAACCGACATACTTCGCACAGGGTTCGATGGCCTGCGGCTCGCTCAGCCGCATCCGCCCGCCTATGCGGCGAATAAAGGCTTCTGACAGGGCGACAGAATTGCCGGAAATGCTCCGAGAGGCGGCACGCATTCCCTTGCCCCGATCGCAAGAGCCCTCCCTTCCTACGAAGCTCTTTAGTAGCACATGCTCGTTGCCCTGCACGTCCGGCGGTCCTAAGAATGACGGCTCCGCAAGGCGTCTCCGCAGCTCAGGCACGGGGTCCGTGCAGAGCCGACCGCACTCGAGGCGCCCCGCGATTTACGAGCGAGGTCACCCATGTCGAAGCACCGCAGGAATACGCATTACCGGCAGATAGCCATCGCCGCCATCGCCATAGGCGCCGTGGGTGTGCCCTCCGCCGCCATGGCCTGTATGGACTGGCAGGAGAACAAGGGCGGTGAGTCTCACAGCCGTTGGAAGAGCGAGTCCTCCCATCACCGGTGGGCAGACGGCCGATCGCACGCCAAGCCGGCTTCGCGAGCATCGAAGACCCCCACCGCGTCTCCGAGTGCTTCGAAATCCGCCGCTCCGAAGTCCACCGCTCCGAAGTCCACCGCTCCGAAGTCCACCACTCCGAAGTCCACGGCCCCGGACTCCACCGCCCCGGCCTCCGGCGACTCGGCCCGCGTGGTGGAACTCGTCAACAACGAGCGCCGCAAGGCCGGATGCGCACCGGTGACCGTGAATGAGAAGCTGGCGAAGGCCGCTCAGGATCACAGCCAAGACATGGCGGACAGCCGGAACATGTCACACACGGGCTCCGATGGATCGTCTCCGGGCGACCGGATCACGCGTGCCGGTTACAACTGGAGCACCTACGGCGAGAACGTCGCCTACGGCTACACCACGCCCGAAAGCGTCATGGAGGGCTGGATGTCCAGCCCCGGCCACAAGCGCAACATCCTGAACTGCTCCTTCAAGGAGATCGGTGTCGGCCTCGCGCAGCCCGGCCATTACTGGACGCAGGACTTCGGAACGGCCCGATAACGGACACCGCGAGAGCGCCCGGTCACGTACGGCCGCCCGGGTCACGCGCACGTCGTCGTCACGACCAGTCGGCCGCGCCGTCCAGGTGCGGCAGGTAGTGATCGAGGCGCTCTCGCTTGGTCCGCAGATAGCGGATGTTCTCCTCACCCGGCGGTATCAGCAGCGGGACCTGTTCGGCGATTTTGATGCCGTGCCGCAGCAGCGCCTCGCGCTTGCGCGGGTTGTTCGACAGCAGCCGTACGGATTCCACACCGAGGTCGTGCAGGATCTCCGCCGCCGCCCGGTAGTCACGGGCATCCACCGGGAGCCCGAGAGCGAGATTCGCCTCGACCGTGTCCAGTCCCTCCGTCTGGAGCTTCATCGCCTGCAGCTTGGCCAACAGCCCTATTCCCCGGCCCTCGTGGCCCCGGAGGTAGACGAGAATGCCGCGCCCCTCTGCCACGATGGCGCGCAGCGCTGCCGACAGTTGCTCCCCGCACTCACAATGCGCGGACCCGAAGGCATCTCCGGTCAGGCACTCCGAATGCACGCGGGTAAGCGCTCTCTCTCCCCCGACGTCGCCGTGCACCAGCGCTACGTGCTCATCCCCGCCATTGCGGTCCAGGTAGCCAATAGCGAGAAAATCGCCGTGTACGGTGGGGAGTCGGACATTCACCACTCGTTCGACATCTGATGGACGAGCACCGCGGTCGAACACGACTTCACTTTCCGTCATGGCGCGGATCTTACTCCTGCTGGTAAATCCTCATCGGGTGTAAGCGAATAATGGCGGGGGAAACTTCAACCCGGCGTCCGATTCGTCGTGTTCGGACCAGTGGGCAAGGGGTTCCCGGGTAACGTAACCTGGCCGCATCCCGCAGAACCGAGAGCGAAGAGTGAAAGGCCGGAAAAACATGGGAGGTTGGGGAACGCATGGAACCGCCCCAGGCCTGTTGCCGCTGGGCACAACCGAAGACGTGAGGGCCGGACGGCCCGCTGTTGCGGTCCTTCCCGTCGGCAGCTTCGAGCAACACGGCGCTTTTCTTCCGCTGGTGACCGACACGGTCATCGCCTGCACCATCGCCCGGGAGGTCGCCGCCGCGTATCCGGTCCACCACCTCCCGCCCGTCACGATCTCCTGTTCACACGAGCATGCGGCCTGGCCCGGGACCGTCAGCATCTCCGCCACGACCCTCTACTCCGTCGTACGGGACATCGCCGACTCGCTCCGCCGGTCCGGTATCAGCACCCTGATTCTGGTGAACGGACACGGCGGAAATTACGTACTACGCAACGTGGTTCAGGAATCCGCCGGCGGCGGTACCCGGATGGCGCTTTTCCCGGGCCCGGCGGACTGGGATGCGGCGCGCGCCAGGGCGGGTGTGCAGACGCCGTCGAACAGCGATATGCACGCGGGAGAAGTGGAGACCTCCATCCTGCTGCATGCCCATCCAGAACTGGTCCGCCCCGGCTATGAAACCTCCGATTGTCTCGCCGACGACCGGAAACATCTGCTCACCCTCGGCATGACGGCCTACACGGAATCCGGCGTCATCGGCCGCCCGTCAATGGCGTCCGCCGGGAAGGGAAAGGAATTGCTGGCCGGACTTGTCGATTCGTTCGATGAGTACTTCTCACTTCTCGCATCGCCGGCCGAAGCCCCGCGGGACATACGATGACCGGCCGCGCCGAGCACCGCAGCAGCGTGCTGGACACGGCGGAGGCCTGGGACCGGCTGCACCGCATCCGGTCCGCGGCCGACGCCGAGGCCGCGGGGCTGGTCCTGGGCCCCGACGGCTGCCGACGGTGGGGGCAGGACGCCTCACCCGGGGCGGCACTGCTCGCCGACCGCTATCTGCCGCTGTGCCTGGCAGGTCCGCGTCTGGTGTTCGCCCAGCTCGGGCAGAGCCTGGACGGTTTCATCGCGACCCGTACCGGCGACGCCGACTTCGTCACCGGCGAGGAGGACCGCCGCCATCTGCACCGCCTGCGTGCGCTCGCCGACGCGGTGGTCGTCGGGGCCGGCACCACCGTCGCGGACGACCCCCAACTGACGGTGCGCGCCTGTGCGGGGGCCAACCCGGTGCGGGTCGTCCTCGATCCGCGCGGCCGGGTGCCGCTGCGGCGCCGGGTGTTCACCGACGGGGCCGCGCCGACCCTGTGGGTGGTGGGCGCCGGCAGTGACCGGGAGCAGACCGTCCCGGACGGCGTCGACGTGCTGACTCTGCCGGACAGCGATGCGTTCTCGCCCCGGCGCCTGGTGCAGGCCCTCGCGCGGCGCGGCCTCGGCCGATTGCTGATCGAGGGCGGCGGCGTCACCGTGTCGCGCTTCCTGCACGAGCAGCAACTGCACCGGCTGTACGTCACCGTGGCACCGGTCCTGCTCGGCGACGGCGTTCCGGGGCTCCGGTTCCCCGGCACACCGGTGATGCGGGACGCGCTCCGCCCGCCGGTGCGACGCGCCGCCCTCGGCGAGGACACCCTCTTCGAACTCGAGCTGCGGCCGCCCGGACCGCTCGGGCCGCAGACCGGCCAGCCACCGGCCGGCGAGCACGCCGACGCCGGGAAGGCTCGCGGCGAAGGTGAGCACTCCGTACACCACGGCGACGGTCAGCCCCTGGGCCGCGCCTAGGCCCGCGGCGCCGAAGGCCCACGCGGTGACGCCTTCGCGCGGCCCCCAGCCGCCGACGTTGAGCGGCAGCGCCATGGCGAGCAGCGCCAGCACCATCAGGGGCACCAACTCGGCCGATGGTGCGGCGGATCCCGCGACCCGGGCGGCGAGCAGGAACGTGCCGAGGTGCCCCGCCACCACCGCGACGGATGAGATCACCACTCCCGGCCAGCTGCCGCGGGCCAGCAGCGCGAGGCGCACCTCGGCCAGCGCCGCGCGGACCGCGTGGCGCCATCGCGAGGTGCCCGGCTTCCGGCGGAGCCAGACGGCGGCCGCGATCACCACGAGCCCGCACACCACGGCGAAGGCCGGTGCGGCGCCCGGCGTCGTGGCGAGGTGGTGGACGCCTGTCACGGCCAGGGACGGCCGGGCGAGCAGTACCGTCACGCCGACGACGATGAGGGCCACCTGCCCCGCGGCCCGTTCGAGGACCACGGCACGTACGCCCCGGCCCATGTCACCGGCGTTCCGCCCGTGCCGTACGGCGCGGTGCACATCGCCGAGGACCCCGCCGGGCAGCGCCGCGTTCAGGAACAGTGCCCGGTAGTAGTCCGCGACGGCGCGGCCCATCGGCAGCCGGAGGCTCAGGGCCCGGGCCACCAGGCACCAGCGCCAGGCGCTGAACACGGTGGTGATCAAGCCGAGACCGAGAGCGGCCAGGAGGGTCGGGCCGTCGATCCTGCCCAGGCCCTCCAGGAAGGCGCCGGTGCCCAGCCGCCACAGCAGCACAGCGAGGATGGCCAGTCCGGCGACGGTCCGGATCCGGGCCCAGGCCGCGCGCGGGATCACGAGATCCTCGCCTGCGGCCGGGGCAGTGCGAGCAGATCGCTGTGGTGCACCACCACCCGCAACTCGCCCGCCGCGCACGCTGCCAGGCGGCGCCGCAGATACGCGTCGGCGCGCGACGCCAGGTCCGGCCGCTGCTCACAGGCCGCGCCGACCCAGCCCCGCAGCCACTCCGCCGTCAGCGCGGACTCTCCCCCAGAGGCTTCGCCCTGGGTGGGGGTGCCCCCGCCGAAGGCAGGGGAAGTGCCCCCAGCGCCGAGCCGCCACGGGCTGGCGTGCACCCGTACCGTGGCGCCCTGCTGGGCGAAGGCCTCGGAGGCCGCCGCGACGGCGTCGGGGCCGAGCAGGCGGCGGCCCCGATCGCTGCGCCGCTGGTGGGCGTTGAAGGCCCCGGCGATCTCGGTGTCCAGCGGGTCGGCCGGGGTGAGCTCGACCCGTCCCACCACGGAGAGCGCCAGCAGCGCCGGACATCCGGCACCGGCGCAGGCTGCGGCGAGCCCGTCCACCTCGTCGCGGGTGAGCACGTCCAGCAGAGCGGAGGCCGTTACGAGCGAGGTGCCGGCAAGGCCGTCCGCGGTCAGCCGGGCGATGTCACCGCGCTCCGTCGATACCGTGACGCGGCTGCCGTCGGCGGCCGTACGGGACGCTGCCGCGCGTGCCCGGTCGAGCAGATCGGGGTCGCGGTCGTGCAGGATCCAGTGCTGAGGGCCGTTCAGCCGGGGGGCGAGCCAGCGTCCCATGGAGCCGGTGCCGCAGCCGAGATCGCGAATCACCAGCTCTCGGGGGCGCCGCGGCGGGTCCGCCAGGTGACGGCGCAGCGAGTCGAGGAGCTGGGGTGCGCGGGCGGCGGCGTCGGCGCTCTCCCGCAGCTCCAGCCACTCGGGGGTGTAACGAGGCGCGTCGGTCGTACTCATGCGGCCCTCCGCGGCTCGTGTCGGAGCTGTTCCAGCACACCGGCGATATTGCGCGACGTCGTCTCCCAGCCGTCCAGCACTGCGCGCCGTTGGCGTGCTGAAGCCTTCAGCCGGCGGCGCACGCCGGGCTCGCCGAACCAGCGGCGCAGCGCCGCGGTGAGCGCCGCCGGGTCGTCCGGCGGCACGAGGATGCCCGGCACGCTGCCGTCGGGCGCCCGACCGACCGCCTCCGGCACGCCGTCGACGGCCGTCGCCAGGACGGGAATTCCGCGCGCGAGGGCCTCGGTCACGACCATGCCGTACGTCTCGGCGTACGACGTGAGCACCAGGAGGTCGGCGGCGGAGTAGCTCGCGTCCAGCTGCGCGCCCGCCTGCGGACCGGTGAGGTGCAGCCGGTGTCCGAGGCCGGACTTCTCGATCAGCTCGCGGACTCGGGCGACATAGCCGGGGTCGTGGCGCAGTCCGCCGACACAGGTGCAGCTCCAGGGCAGGCCGGCGACGGTCGCCAGGGCCTCTACCAGCCGGTGCTGTCCCTTGCGCGGGGTCACCGTGGCGACGCACAGCAGCCGCGAGGCGCCGTCGGTGCCGGACGCCAGGGGCGCGATGTCGGCGCCGGGCGCGGCGACATGGACCCGGCCGGGTGCGAGCCCGTGGTGGTCCACGAGCCGGCGGGCAGCCCAGCCGCTGGTCGCCACGACCGCAGGCACGGCGTGCAGGGTCCTGCGCTCCCGGGTGTCCAGGTCTGCCGCGACGCGGCGAGGCAGGCCTGTCTCGTCGCCCAGCGGCAGGTGCACCAGCACGGCCAGCCGCAGCCGCCGCGCCACGGCGACGACGATGTCGGGGACGGCGCAGGCGACGAGCCCGTCGAGGAGCACGACGGCGCCGTCCGCCGGCTCCGCGAGAACCCGGGCCAGTTCCGCGCGGGCGGCGGGTCCGGGCCGTGGCCATGTGCCCGCGACGGCGTGCTCGCGCACCTGCCAGCCGAGGCCGGGCAGGTCCCGGCACACCCGCCGGTCGTAGGTGTTGCCGCCGCTCGGTGCGGCCGGGTCGCGGACGTCGCCGGGCATGACGATGTGCACCGAGCGCACGGCCGTCGTGGTGGCGTCGCCGCGGTTCACAGGGTGGGCTTTCACAGGGTGGGCCTTCACAGGGTGCGCTCGTAACTCGCCCAGGCGATATGCGATTCGTGCAGGGTGACCGTGATGCCGGTGAGGTCGCGGGCGCCCTCGCCCAGGGCGCCGGCGTGAATACGGTCGGCGAGGCGGTCGGCGATGACCTTGGCCAGGAATTCCGTGGAGGTGTTGGTCTCGGCGAAAGCCGGTTCGTCGTCGAGATTGCGGTAGTTGAGCTCGCCGACCACACCGCCGAGTTCCCGGGTGGCCAGTCCGATGTCGACGACGATGTTGTCGGCGTCGAGCTCGGCGCGGCGGAAGGTGGCGTCCACGATGAAGGTCGCTCCGTGCAGGCGCTGTGCGGGTCCGAAGACCTCGCCGCGGAAGCTGTGAGCGATCATGAGGTGATCGCGGACGGTGACGCTGAACAACGGATGGCCCTCCAGGGTGCGGGACGTCTCCCTCTGCCGAGGTGTGTCGTGTAGTACGGCCGGTCCGTTCTCCTTGCTCAGTCCTGCTCGGACTTGTTCAGACCGAATCCGCGGCGGAGTCGTACAGGACGCGGTGGCACAGCGCCGGGAGGTCGCCGGAGGCGAGCCGGGGCAGTACCTGCGGCAGCTCCTCGAAGGAGCATTCGCCGGTGATCAGCGCGTCGAAGGCGGGGTCGGCGAGCAGGTCGAGGGAGAGCGCGAGCCGGTCGGCGAAGGTCCGGCGGGAGCGCCGGGCCTGCGCCACCGTGCCCACCTGACTGCCGCGCACGACCAGGCGGCGGGAGTGGAAGGCCTCCCCCAGCGGCAGGCTGATCCGCCGGTCGCCGTACCAGCTCAGTTCGAGCACCGTCCCCTCGGGGGCGAGGAGTTCCAGTGAGCGCGCGAGGCCGTCCTCGGTGGCGCTGGCGTGGACGACGAGGTCGCACTCGCCCGCGGCGTCCTCGGGGAGCGCGAAGCCGACGCCGAGCGCCTTGGCGATGTCCGCACGGGCGGGATCCGCGTCGACCAGCTGGACGCGGACGGCGGGGAAGCGAGCCAGAAGGGCGGCGACGCAGGCGCCGACCATGCCGGCCCCGACCACGGCGATCCGGTCGCCGATCAGCGGTGCGGCGTCCCACAGGGCGTTGACCGCGGTCTCCACCGTCCCGGCCAGTACGGCCCGGGGGGCGGGGACCGTGTCCGGCACCGGGGTCACGGCGCCGGCGGGGACGACGTACCGCGTCTGGTGCGGATAGAGGCAGAAGACCGTACGGCCGAGCAGGGACGGCGGTCCTTCTTCGACGAGGCCGACGTTGAGATAGCCGTACTTGACGGGGCCGGGGAATTCGCCGTCCTGGTACGGCGCCCGCATCGCGGTGTACTGGCTCTCGGGTACGCCACCGCGGAAGACGAGCGTCTCCGTTCCGCGGCTCACACCGGAGCAGAGCGTACGCACCAGAACCTCGCCGGCGGCGGGTTCCGGCAGGGCGGCCGTCCGGATCTCACCGTGACCGGGAGAGCTGAGCCAGAAGGCGCGGGCGTCGCGCTTCATCGGCCTCCTCCTGAACATTCGGGTGGCGGTGCACGTTCTAGTGGGCACGACGTCCGCGGATACGGTACGCGGCACTGATCGACTCTGCCACAGAGCCGGAGGGGGCACGGTGGCCCTGTACGACGGGTACGACGGATACGACGGCTACGACAGGTACAGCGAGCACGGCACAAAACTGTTCCGGCAGGAGACAACAGCCGGCTTGGGCGCGCAGATCCTCCTGCTGGCCCTGCTCGGCACGGCGGTCGGTCTGGGACCCGTGGGGTGGCTGACGGGTACGGCGTTCGCGCTCGCCACCTGGACGATGCTCACGCTCGCGCTGCGCCGGTCGTGGACCCGGTCCTTCGGGCCGGCCAACGGCGTCACCCTGGCCCGGGCGACGCTCGTCGGCGGGGTGACCGCGCTGGTCGCGGACTCCTTCGGGAGCCGGCCGCCGGTCGCGGTCCTGGTCATGCTCGCCACGGTGGCGCTGATCCTCGACGCGGTCGACGGCCAGGTCGCCCGGCGCACCGGGACGGCGTCCCCGCTGGGGGCCCGCTTCGATATGGAGGTCGACGCCTTCCTCATACTGGTGCTCAGTGTCCACATCGCCAGGTCGCTGGGCGCATGGGTGCTGTTGATCGGCGCGATGCGGTACGCGTTCGTCGCGGCGGCCCGGGTGCTGCCATGGCTGCGCGGGCCGCTCCCTCCGAGCACCGCCCGCAAGGCGGTGGCCGCGCTGCAGGGGATCGTCCTCGTCGTGGCCGGCGCAGGGGTCCTCTCGCGCCTTCCCGCAGGCGCAGCGGTCCTCCTGGCGCTGGCGCTGCTCGTCTGGTCCTTCGGACGCGATATCGCGTGGCTGTGGCGCGTCAGGGACCGCTTGACGGACAGGCGGCTCCGGGTGGCGTCCGGTCCTGAACCCACCGTGGCGCCCGGTCCCGAGCCCGCCGGGACACCCGCTCCCGAGCCCGCCGGGGCCGGGGCTCAGCGCTGGTAGAGGCCGACCAGCGTGCCGCTGGCAAGCTCGCCCTGGCGGTCGATGGCGCGGTGGACCTCACGGGCCGTCGGGCGGCCGGACAGGGAGACCCGGTCGGGCAGGGCGTACAGGTGGAAGATGTACCGGTGCGCATCGTCGCCCACGGGTGGCAGCGGCCCGTCCCACCCCCGGTCCCCGAATCCGTTGGTGAAGGCGGTGCCCGGGGGCGCCTGGCCCGGGTCCACGCCGTGGCTGTCCGGCGGGATGCCGGTGACCAGCCAGTGGACGAAGCTCCCGGAGGGGGCGTCGGGGTCCTCGCACAGGAGGACCAGCTCTTCGGTGTCGTCCGGCACTCCCGACCAGGTCAGGGGTGGCGAGACGTTCTCCCCGTCCTTCGAGTAGCGGAGGGGGATGGTGCTGTGGTCGCTGAATGCTGCGCTGTGCAGCTCGATTCCGGTCATGTACGCCGCGGTACCCCTGAGCGGGCCGGCCATGCCGGTCCGCCGTCCACGATCCTCATGGCTTCCCCCTGGGCGGAAACGATCTCAGCGGAGCGGTAGGAGCGATCACCCCGGGTATCGCGATGGCCGAGCCACACGCGCGTGCCACCCATCAGAGCAGCATGTCCTCGACGGTGATGGGCAGCTTCCGGAAGCGGCGGCCGGTGGCGTGGTGAACGGCATTGGCGATCGCGGCGGCTGCTCCGACCTGTCCGACCTCGCCCACGCCCTTGACGCCCAGCGGATTCACGACGGTGTCCTCGACCTCGACGAGTTCGACGTCGACATCCGGCGCATCCGCGTTGACCGCGACCAGGTACTCGCCGAGGCCGGAGCTCGCCCAGCGGCCGGTGCGCGGCTGCATGGAGTTGGCCTCCAGAAGCGCCTGGCCGAGGCCCCAGAGCATGCCGCCCATGAGCTGGCTGCGGGCCGTCCTGGGGTTGAGCACCCGGCCGGGAGCGAAGGCGCCCGTCATCCGCCGCACCCGGACGACTCCCAGCTCCGGGTCCACCGCGACCTCGGCGAACTGCGCGCCGAAGGTCATCATCCCGTACGGGACGTCCTGGCCCGGCGGGCTCCAGGATCCGTAAGCCTCGGCATCGGGCTGGAAGTTGCGCTGCAGGAGGCCGGCGTACGACTCGGATGCGGTGCCGGCGGTCATGACACCGCCGCGTACGACGACGTCCGACGGATCGGCCCCGTGCAGCGGGGAACCGAGGTCCGCGACGGCCTGGGCGATGAGCTGATCGCGCAGCGCGGTGGCGGCGGTGTGGACCGCGGCGCCGATCATGCCGGAGCCCGCGGAGCCGACCGCGGCCGCGATGTTGGGCAGGTCGGTGTCCCCGTTCTCGAAGCGGCATCGGTCTGCGGGCAGGCCGAGTGCCTCGGCGGCGACCTGGGTCATGACGGTGGCCACACCGGTGCCGAACTCCGGGGTTGCGGCCTGCACGACAGCGGTGCCGTCGGCGTAGATACGGGCGCGGGCGCGCTGCGGGTTGCTGGGCGGGTGGACCGGGTAGGCCGCGGTGGCCATGCCGGTGCCGAGCAGCCAGTTCCCGTCGCGCCGAGAGCCGATGTGCGGGTCGCGGTCCTGCCAGCCGAAGCGGGCGGCGCCGCGCTCGTAGCACTCCTTGAGGCCGCTGCTGGACCAGGGGTGGCCGGTCATGGGGTCGACGTCGGTGTGGTTGCGCAGGCGCAGTTCGAGCGGGTCGAGGCCGAGCCGCTCGGCGAGCTCGTCCATGGCGCACTCGAGGGCGAACACACCGGTCGCCTCGCCGGGCGCGCGCATGAAGGTCGGCGTCATGGTGTTGGCCCGGATGAGCCGGTAGACGCCTTCGTAGTTGGGGCAGGCGTAGAGCTGCGAGGCGCCGCCGAGCGAGGGTTCGGCCCAGTGGTCGAAGTGCGAGGTGGGCGAGAGCTTGTGGTGCCGCAGTGCCGTGAGGCGGCCGTCGCGCGTGGCGCCCAGGGTGATGTGCTGTTCCTGCTCCTCGCGGTGGCCGGCCGAGGTGAACATCTGCTCCCGGGTGAGCACGAGCTTGACCGGCCTTCCGACCTCCCGGGCGGCCATCGCGGCCAGCGCCGGATGGTTGTGGATCATGGCCTTGGAGCCGAAGCTGCCGCCGACGTAGTGGCCGATGACGCGGATCTTCGACAGCGGGATCCCCAGGAGCCGGGCGACGGTGATCTGGGTGGCGTTGACGCCCTGTGTCGTGTCGTGCAGCACCAACTCGTCGCCGTCCCACTGAGCGGTGGTGGCGCAGGGCTCGATGGGGTTGTGGTGGTTCGCGGCGCAGGTGAAGGCGGCGTCCAGCCGGATCTCCGCCTGTGCGAGGCCCGCCTCGACGTCCCCGCGCTCGATGCGGGCCGGCAGGAAACCGCCGAAGATGGCCTCGGGCTCGTACGCCTGGTCCCGGCCCTGCTCGATGGTGGTGACCGGCGGACTCTCCTCGTAGGAGATGCGCAGCAGGCTCGCCGCGTGCTGGGCCCGCTCGTAGGTGTCGGCGACGACGATCGCGACGTGCTGGCCCGCGTAGTGCACGGCCTCGTCCTGCATGGGGAAGAACGTCTGCCCGGGCGCGGCCGTGCCGGCCAGCGACGGGATCAGCGGCGGCTGCGACGCGATCTTCGGCAGGTTCTCATGGGTCAGTACGGCGAGGACACCCTCCTCGGCCCGGGCGGCGCTCGCGTCGATGGCGGTGATGCGGCCGGCGGCGATGCGGGAGCCGACGAGGTAGGCGTACGCCATGTCCGGGACCGGGATCTCGGCGGAGTAGCGGGCGGCGCCGGTGACCTTGGGGCGGCCGTCCACGCGGTCGAGGGGTTGTCCGATGACCGTGGTCATGCGGGGCTCCCGTTCCCCGTGAGCGTCTCGAGGGCGCGTACGAGTGTGCGCTGAGAGAGTTCGATCTTGAAGGCGTTCATGGGGGTGGGCCGGGCGACGGCCAGCTCCACCCGGGCGGCGTGGGCGAAGTTCTCCCGCTGCGCGGACGCCCCGATCAGGAAGTCCTCGGCGTGCATGGCCCGCCACGGCTTGGTGGCCACACCGCCGAGCGCCAGCCGTATGTCCGCGATCGTGCCGTCCACGATGGACAGCGCGGCCGCCACCGAGGCCAGGGCGAACTCGTAGGACTCCCGGTCGCGGACCTTCACATACAGCGAGTGCCGGGCCACGGGCATGGCGGGCACCTCGATCGCGGTGATCAGCTCGCCGTGCTCCAGCGGGTGCTCGCGGTGCGGGGAGTCGCCAGGCAGGAGGTAGAAGTCGTCGATGGGGTAGGCCCGTTCGCCGCCGGGGCTCTGGGTGTGCACGCGCGCGTCGAGCGCCATGAAGGCCACGGCCACGTCGGAGGGGTGCGTGGCGATGCAGTGCTCGCTGGTGCCCAGCACGGCGTGTCCCCGGCTGAAGCCCTCGATCGCGGAACAGCCGGTCCCGGGCTCCCGCTTGTTGCAGGGGGACTCCGCGTCGCGGAAGTACGAACAGCGCACCCGCTGCAGCAGGTTGCCGCCCATGGAGGCCATGTGGCGCAGCTGCGCGGACGCTCCGAGCTCCAGGGCCTGGGAGATCACCGGGAAGCGCTCGCGGACGAAGGGCGACGCGGCGACCTCGCTCATCCGGGCCAGGGCGCCGATGCGCACGCCTCCGTCGGGCAGGGCCTCGATGCCGGTCAGGGGAAGGTCGTTGATGTCGACGAGCCGGCGCGGGGTGAGGACGTTCTGCCGGAGCAGATCGACCTCGGTGGTGCCGCCGGCCAGGTAGTCGCTCGTGGGGTCGGCGCTGACGGTGGCGACCGCGCCGGCCGCGTCGGTCGCGCGGGAGTAGGTGATGGGCCGCACGGTACGGACTCCCTAGGCTTGGTCGCGGACGGCGCGGATGGCGGCCCGGATGTGCGGGTAGGCCGCGCAGCGGCAGATGTTGCCGCTCATCCACTCCTTGATCTCGTCGTTGTCGGCCGCGTGGCCCTCTTTCAGGAGCGCCACGGCGGACATGATCTGGCCGGGCGTGCAGTAGCCGCACTGGAAGGCGTCCTCGGCGATGAAGGCCCTCTGCATGTCGTGCAGTTCACCGCCCTCCGCGAGCCCTTCGATGGTGGTGACCTCCCGGCCTTCGCAGGTCATCGCGAGCGTGAGGCAGGCGAGCACCCGGGCCCCGTCGACCCACACCGTGCAGGCGCCGCACGTGCCCTGGTCGCAGCCCTTCTTCGCCCCGGTCAGGTGCAGGTGCTCCCGCAGGGCGTCGAGCAGGCTGACACGCGGCTCGATCTCCAGGGCGTGTTCAACTCCGTTGACCGACAAGGTGACCCGGACCGGGCCCGGACCGCGTTCCTCGAGTGTTCGGCCACGTTCCGTGAGCGCCGGACCGCGTGCAGACATAAGGCACCTCCGTAAGGCTCCTCTTCATGCTCGTATGCCTGCATAAAGGTCGCAAACCGTACCTCAGGGCAGAATCAGCCCAGGTCAACCGGTCAACGGCCCGCCGCCCGGTCAGCGCCGGGTCCGGGCGACTGGGCCGGCACCGGACCGCGTACCGCATGCAGCACCAGCACCGCGAGGTCGTCCTCGAGCGGCTCGGGGCCGAAGTCGTGCGTCACCTGCCGCACCCGCTCCGCCACGGCCATGGCGCTCATCCCGGCGCACCCGCGCAGCACCTCGGACAGGCCGTCGTCGTCGTCCAACTGCCGGTTTCCGTTGCGGCGTTCGGTCACGCCGTCGGTCACGCACAGCAGCGTCTCGCCCAGCGCGAGGTCGAAGGAGTTGGCGGTGAACCGGGTGCTCCTGTCGATGCCCAGCAGCATCTGCGGATCCGCCGCGGGCTCGACGCTTCCGTCGGCGAACAGCCTCAGGGGCAGCGGGTGGCCCGCGCTCGCGAGGGTGCAGCGCGCGCCGCCCGCGACCAGGTCGGGCTCGAGCTCGCCGTACAGCAGGCTGAGGAACCGCGGATTCACGTGCTCGCCGCCGTACGCCACGGCCTCCGCACTCTCCTCCGCCATCGCGATGTTCAGCCGGTGGAGCACGGACTCGACGCCGTGGCCCTCGCGGGCCAGCAGCCGTACGAGGTGCCGGGCCAGGCCCGTCACGGACATCGCCTCCGGATCCTTGCCCTGGACGTCTCCGAGCATGAAGCCCCAGCGACGGCCTCCCATCGGGAACAGGTCGTAGAAATCGCCGCCGACGGTCTGATGCTCGCTGTACGGCTCGTAGACGATCGCCGATTCCACGCCCGGGACGCTCGCCAGGGAGGGAGGGAGCTGCCTGCGCTGGAGCGCCCGGCTGATCGTGGTCTGCTGGGTGTACTGACGGGCCGTCACCACCGCTTGCCCCACCAGCCGCGCCACGTCCTCGACCTTGCGCATGACCGTGTCGGTCATCTCCTCCCTTCCGGCGCGGCCGAGCAGCATCACGCCCTGGCAGGCTCCGCCCGCGACGAGGGGGAAGGCCAGCGCCGAGCCGACTCCACCGCCCCCGGGCCAGGGCCAGGGGAATCCCGTGGTGCGGAGACTGGCAGGCGGCGGGTTCTTCTCCAGCAGCGGGCGCAGTGCGTCGATCAGCCGCTCGTCCATGTGCCAGATGCGGGAGAGCCGCATCCTGCCACCGTCGCTGCTGAGCCACACGCCGCACCAGTCCGCGAGCCTGGGGACCAGGAGCTGCCCCGCGAGCGCGGCCACCATGTCCTGGTCGAGCTGCCCGGCCAGCAGCTCGCTGGCCTCGGCGAGGAACGACGGTCCAATGCGGTCGACCCGCCTCCCGGTGCGATCGCGGCGGACCGGCGCCTCGGCAGGCGCGGGGGCCGTCGCGAAGCGCGCATCGCGGCGGTCCTCGCCGCCGGCCGGCCCGCCGGCCTCCCGCTCACCATCCCCGGCCACCAGGCGGAACCACACGGTCTTCGCCGTGGGCCGGTACGTCACGCCCCACGATTCGGCCAGCGCGCCTACCACTTGGAGGCCCAGGCCGCGCCTGCCGTGCCGCGCGTCCGGCCCCCGGCTCACCGGGCTGGACGGGTGGTGATCCACCACCTCGACCACCACCCCCACGGGGCCCTCCTCGGCCAGGGGCGCCTCGCCGGCCGGCTCCCCCACGAGCAGCGGCGAGGCGACAGGCCGGTGTCCGGCTTCCAGCCGGCAGACGACCTCGATCTCGGTGCCGGCGTGTATCACCGCGTTCGTGACCAGTTCGTCCACGAGGAGCACCGCGTCGTCCACCAGCCGGTCGGTGATCGCGTCCGACGAGGAGTCCCACGGGGCGGCTCGTTCGATCAGCGCGCTCCGCACGAACGTACGCGCCGCCGAGGCCGCGAGGCGGTCGGCTGGCAACCTCGTCCGCGCCTCGGACACCTGCTGGTACGTGGGCGAGAGCTCCATGGGCACCTCGGACGCTTACCGGCAATTTCGTCTCTTTTGACGGTCTTATACTAGGACACGCCTGTATGCGTAGATCACGGAGAATGGGCTGTTATGGCACTCGATCCGGCCCCGCCTGTTTCAGCGTCCACCGCCAGTCGGTCCCCGGCCTCCCCAGGCCCCCCAGACTCCGCCCCGGCTGAGGCGTGGGTAAGGGCAGCAGATCTGCGTCCCCTGCTCACGGCGATGAACTCGCTGTGCGACGGAGATTTCACCGTTCGTGTCGACGGCGGCGGCGAAGGTGTCGTGGCCGAGATGACCGGGGTGTTCAACCAGATCGTGGCGCGCAACGAGCATCTGGCCGCCGAGCTCCAGCGCGTACGGCGCGAGATGGTGCGGCAGGGCAGGCTCGACGAGCGGATCGCACCGAGCCCCGGCCAGGGAGGCTGGGCGACGAGCGTGGAAGCCGCGAACACGCTGATCGACGCACTGGTGGTGCCGGTCTCGAACGCGACGCGGGTGCTGGACGCGGTCGCCGACGGCGACCTGACCCAACACGTGGACCTGCACGCCGGAAACCGGCAGCTCCGCGGCGATCTGCGCCGCCTCGGACGCGGAGTGAACCGCATGGTGGACCAGCTGTCACGGTTCACCGGCGAGGTGACGCGGGTGGCCCGCGAGGTCGGCACCGAGGGCCGGCTGGGCGGCCGGGCCAAGGTCCAGGGCCTGTCCGGCGACTGGCGCCACGTGACGGAGGCCGTCAACACCATGGCCTCGCGGCTGACGGCGCAGGTGCGCGACATCGCGGTCGTCACCACGGCGGTGGCGCGCGGCGATCTGACCCAGCAGGTGACGGTGGAGGCCACGGGCGAGCTGCTCGAGCTGAAGCTCACCGTGAACACGATGGTCGACCAGCTGCGGGCGTTCGCCGACGAAGTGACGCGCGTGGCCCGCGAAGTCGGCACCGAAGGGCAGCTGGGCGGGCGCGCCCAGGTACGCGGCGTCTCCGGCGTGTGGAAGGACCTCACCGACAACGTCAACTTCATGGCGTCGAACCTGACCTCGCAGGTACGCAACATCGCCCAGGTGACCACCGCCGTCGCCAACGGTGACCTCAGCCAGAAGATCACCGTGGACGCGAAGGGCGAGATCCTCCAGCTCAAGAGCACCGTGAACACGATGGTCGGCCAACTCTCCGCGTTCGCGGACGAGGTGACGCGCGTGGCCCGCGAAGTCGGCACCGAAGGGCGGCTCGGCGGGCGCGCCCAGGTACGCGGCGTCTCCGGCGTGTGGAAGGACCTCACCGACAACGTCAACTTCATGGCCGACAACCTCACCTCCCAGGTCCGCAACATCGCCCAGGTCGCCACCGCGGTCGCGGAGGGTGACCTCGGCAAGACGATCACGGTCGAGGCGAAGGGCGAGATCCTGGAGCTGAAGTCGACGATCAACACCATGGTGGACCAGCTGTCGGCGTTCGCGGACGAGGTGACCCGCGTCGCCCGCGAGGTCGGCACCGAAGGGAACCTGGGTGGTCAAGCCCAGGTCAGGGGCGTCTCGGGGGTGTGGAAGGACCTCACCGACAACGTCAACTTCATGGCGCTGAACCTGACTTCCCAGGTCCGCAACATCGCCCAGGTGACCACCGCCGTGGCCGACGGCGACCTGTCGAAGAAGATCACGGTCGACGCGCGCGGCGAGATCCTCGAGCTGAAGGACACGGTCAACACCATGGTCGACCAGCTGCGGGCGTTCGCGGACGAGGTGACCCGCGTGGCCCGCGAAGTCGGCACCGAAGGAAACCTGGGCGGGCGCGCCCAGGTACGCGGCGTCTCCGGCGTGTGGAAGGACCTCACCGACAACGTCAACTTCATGGCCGACAACCTCACCTCCCAGGTCCGCAACATCGCCCAGGTCGCGACCGCCGTCGCCCAGGGCGACCTGTCGAAGAAGATCGACGTGGACGCGCGCGGCGAGATCCTGGAGCTGAAGACCACGATCAACACGATGGTCGACACGCTCTCCTCGTTCTCCGCCGAGGTGACCCGCGTGGCGCGCGAGGTCGGCAGTGAGGGGCAACTGGGCGGCCAGGCCCGCGTCGAGGGCGTCTACGGGACCTGGAAGCGGCTGACCACGAGCGTCAACGAGCTCGCGTCGAACCTCACCACCCAGGTCCGCGCGATCGCCGAAGTCGCCAGCGCCGTAGCCCAGGGCGACATGTCGGGATCCATCTCGGTGCAAGCCGAGGGCGAGGTCGCCGAGCTGAAGAACAACGTCAACCTCATGGTGGCCAACCTCCGCGAGACCACCCGCGCCAAGGACTGGCTGGAGTCCAACCTCACGCGTATCGCGGGCCTCATGCAGGGCCACCGCGACCTGGTCGAGGTCGCCGACCTGATCCTGCGCGAGCTGACACCGCTGGTGAACGCCCAGTTCGGCGCGTTTTTCCTGGCCGAGGCGGGCGCCCAGCCGGGCCAGGGGTTGCAGTTCATCGCCGGATACGGCACCGACGCGGCCGGCGGCAGCAGCCGCGGGGCCGCGTCCGGCACGGTGGGGCGCGGGCTGGTCGCCCAGGCCGCGCTGGAGAAGAAGCGGATCCTCATCACCGATGTCCCGCCGGACTACATCACCGTCAACTCCGGGCTCGGCGCCGCACCGCCCGCCAGCATCGTCATCCTGCCGATCCTCTTCGAGGACGAGGTGCTCGGAGTGATCGAGCTGGCCTCGTTCAGCAAGTTCAGCGAGGTCCACCTGGCCTTCATCGACCAGTTCGTGAACACCATCGGCGTCTCGATCAACACGATCATCGCCAACTCCCGTACGGAGTCACTGCTCTCGGAGTCCCAGCGGCTGACCACCGAGCTGCGCAAGCGCACCGACGAGCTGCAGCGCTCCAACGCCGAGCTGGAGGAGAAGGCCGCCCTGCTCGCCACCTCCTCGCAGTACAAGTCGGAGTTCCTGGCGAACATGTCGCACGAGCTGCGCACCCCGCTCAACTCCCTCCTGGTCCTGGCCCGGCTGCTCGCCGACAACCCGGATGAGCGGCTGTCCGAACAGGAGGTGCAGTTCGCGGCCACCATCCACCGCTCGGGCTCGGACCTGCTCCAGCTGATCAACGACATCCTGGACCTGTCGAAGATCGAGGCGGGCCGGATGGACGTGCACCCGAAGAAGCTGCCGCTGACCAAGCTGCTCGACTACGTGCACGCGACGTTCCGGCCGCTCGCCCACGACCGCAAGCTGACCTTCGAGGTGTCGGTCGGCGACGACGTGCCGCGCGAGCTGTACTCGGACGAGCAGCGCCTCCAGCAGGTGCTGCGCAACCTGCTGTCCAACGCGGTCAAGTTCACCTCGTCCGGCGGCGTGGACCTGCGCGTCGAGCGCGTACCGGGAGCCGGCTTCGAGGAGGAGACCCTGCGGAACGCTGAGGCCGTCATTGCGTTCTCGGTCGAGGACACCGGGATCGGCATCCCGCCGGAGAAACTGCCGGTGATCTTCGACGCGTTCCAGCAGTCCGACGGCACCACCAACCGCAAGTACGGGGGCACCGGGCTCGGCCTGTCCATCAGCCGCGAGATCGCCGGGCTGCTCGGCGGCCGGGTCACCGCGGAGAGCGAGCAGGGCGTCGGCTCCCGGTTCACGCTCTACGTTCCCTCCCACTACCCCGCCGCGGCCTCCGCGCCCGATCTTGCGGCGCTGCGCCCGGCGGCCACCACCGTCGCGGCGCCACTCCCCGCGCAGGCCGCACCCTTGCCGACCGCGCCGCCGACCACCCCTCCCGACTCCAGACCGGGCCCCGCATCCGGCACCGGAAGCGACCTGACCGGCCGGGGAACACGGGCCGCCGACCACCGTGAGGACACCTGGCCGGAGACGACCCGGCTCACCGAGTGGGTCTGCGGACGCCCGGGCCGTCTGCTGGCAGGGCGCCAGATCCTCATCATCGACGACGACATCCGGAACGTCTTCGCGCTCACGCATGTGCTGGGCCGCGTCGGCATCACGGTGAAATACGCCGAGAACGGCCGCGAGGGACTCGAGGTCCTCGACCGGTCTCCGGACGTGTCGCTGGTCCTGATGGACATCATGATGCCCGAGATGGACGGGTACGAGACGATCCGCGCCATCCGGGACACGCCACGGCTCGCCGACCTGCCGATCATCGCGCTCACCGCCAAGGCCATGCCGGGCGACCGCGAGAAGGCGATCGACAGCGGCGCCTCGGACTACGTACCCAAGCCGGTGGACGTTGACCGCCTGCTGTCGGCGGTCTGCGGCGTGCTCGACACCAAGGACGCCGGGGAAGCGGACGATTCCGAGGAAGCCGGGAAAGCCGGGGAATCCGGGAAGCCGGAGACACCCGGGACGGACGAAGAGAATCCGCCGAGGCAGGGCACATGAGCACTCCCGCATCCGACAAGTCCAGCATCCTCATCGTCGACGACATGGAGGAGAACCTGGTCGCGCTCGAAGCCGTACTCGGCTCACTCGACCAGTACGTCGTCCGCGCGCACTCCGGAGAAGAGGCCCTCAAGGCCATGCTGCGGCAGGAGTTCGCGGTCGTGCTGCTCGACGTCCTGATGCCCGGAATGGACGGCTTCGAGACCGCCGCCAGCATCAAGCGCCTCGACCAGACCAAGGACGTGCCCGTCATCCTGCTGACCGGCACCGATGCCGACACGGACTACGCCTACCGGGGCTACGCGGTGGGCGCCGCGGACTTCCTGACCAAGCCCTTCGATCCGTGGCTGCTGCGCACCAAGGTCAACGTCTTCCTGGAACTGCACCGCAAGAACCGCCAACTCGCCGCGCAGGCGGAGCAGTTGCGGCGGCTGCTGGTCGGCGAGAAGCGGCCCGCGGAGCCGGCGCAAGCGGTGCGGCCGGCCGGGCCCGCGGAGGAGGCGGCGCAGGAAGCGGAGGAGCAGCCCCCGCCCGCGGGCCAGGAGACGGCAGCGGAAAGCGGGGAACGGCTGACGGAGATCGCCGAGCGGCTGGCTCAGATCGAACTCCAGCTGCGGGATGCGGAGGGCAAGGAAACCGGCGTGCTCGCCGACCGTATCTCCGACGTGGAGCGCGTGGTCGACGCACTGCGCGTGGGCGGCCGGAACGCTTAGCGACCACGTGCCGCCCAGGGGGCGCGGGTGAGCGGCTGTTCCGCCCAGATGGTCTTGCCCTCGGGGGTGTAGCGGGTGCCCCAGCGGGCAGCGCACTGGGCCACCAGGAACAGACCGCGTCCGCCCTCGTCCATGCCCCGCGCGCGCTGCAGGTGCGGCGAGGTGTTGCTGCAGTCGGAGACCTCGCAGATCAGGCTCCGGTCCCGGATCAGCCGCAGACGGATCGGCCCGGCGCCGTAGCGGACGGCGTTGGTGACCAGTTCGCTGACGATCAGTTCTGTGGTGAATACCGAGTCGTCGAGGCCCCAGGCGGCCAGTTGCCGGCCGGTGCGGTGCCGGGCGTCGGCGACGACGGCGGGATCGGCGGGCAGATCCCAGGAGATGACGTCGTCGCTGCCGAGAGCGCGGGTGCGGACGACGAGGAAGGCGACGTCATCGCGGGGGCGGTCCGGCAGGAGCGTGCGGACCATGGTGTCGGAGATCTCCTCCAGCGGGCGGTCGGGGTGGGCCAGCGCGAAGAAGAGGCGCTCGAAACCGACGTCCACGTCCCGGTCCGCCGCCTCGATGAGACCGTCGGTGAAGAAGGCGACGACACTGCCCTCCGGGAGCTCCATCTCGGCGGACTCGAACGGCAGGCCGCCAAGGCCCAGCGGGGGCCCCGCGGGGATGTCGGGCAGCTCCACGGGAGCTTCGAGATGGGCGATCGCGGGGCTGGGGTGGCCGGCGCGGGCGAAGGTGGCCCGGCGCGAGATCGGGTCGTATACGGCATACAGGCAGGTCGCCCCGATCACATCGCCGCTGTGCGGGGACTCGGCCTCCTCCACCTCCTCGGAAAGCCGGACCACCAGGTCGTCGAGGTGCGCCAGGAGTTCGTCCGGCGGCAGGTCGAGGTCGGCGAGAGTGTGGACGGCGGTCCGCAGTCGCCCCATGGTGGCCGCCGCGTGCAGGCCGTGGCCGACCACGTCGCCGACGACCATCGCCACCCGCGCGCCGGAGAGCGGGATGACGTCGAACCAGTCGCCCCCCACGCCGGCCTGCATGTCGGCGGGCAGATAGCGGTACGCGGCCTCCACGGCGCTCTGTTCCGGCAGATCGCGCGGGAGCAGGCTGCGCTGCAGCGTGAGGGCCGCGTTGTGCTCATGCGCGAAACGGCGGGCGTTGTCGATACAGACGGCCGCACGGGCGCCCAGCTCCTCCACGAGCAGCAGATCGTCCTCGTCGAAGGGATCCGGGTTCTTCCACCGGACCACGGTGGCCACGCCCATGGTGATGCCGCGGGCCCGCAGGGGCACCGCCATCGCCGAGTGCATGCCGAGTTCGCGCATCCGGGCCTCGCGGACGGGGTCCTGGGCGATCCACCGGGCGGAAAGATCCACCACAGCTCTCAGCACCGGACGACCGGAGACCAGGCACTCGATGGGCGCCCACCCTTCCGGGTAGCTGGTCGGCTCACCGGGCTCGACGACGGCCTCCGGGAGGTCCTCCTGGAGTGAACGGTGCGCGACCCGGCGCAGCGGCTCCGTCGCACTGACCGGCCCCGGACGCAGTTCCTGCATACGGACCACCGCGTCCAGCAGGTCGACGGACACGAAGTCGGCGACCCGCGGGACGAGCACCTCGGCCAGTTCCTGGGCGGTCCTGTCGAGGTCCAGGGTGGTGCCGATCGACCCGCTCGCCTCGTTCACCAGGGCGAGCCGCTGCCGGGCCCGGTAGTGGCTGGTGACGTCCAGGACCGTATGGCACAGCCCCAGAACCTCGCCCGAGGCGTCCTCGAGGCGGTAGGACGAGCCGGACCTGACCCGGTTGTGACGGGGGAAGGAGGGGTCGGCGCGGACCGGCCCGATCGTCTCGTGGGTCTGCCGGGGCTCGCCCGTCTCCAGGACGCGCCGGGCCTCGCGCTGGAGGACGTCCGCGTCGAGACCGGGCACCACCTCTCCGAGCCGGTGGCCCATGTGCTCCCGGGCGGGCACGCTGTCCATGCGCTCCAGCGCCGGGTTGATCAGCAGGTAGCGCAGATCGGGATCGACGACCGCCATGCCGATGGGCGACTGGGTGAACAGTCCGCGGAACACCGCCTGCTCGCGTTCCCAGGCGCGCAGCCCGGCCACCTCGGTGACGACGACCAGCCAGCTGGGCTTCTCGACCGTCCCCCACAGCGGGCAGGCCCGGAACGCCAGGTCCATCAGGCGGCCGTCACGGTGGCGTACGGCCACCAGGCCGCCGCGCCCCTCGCCGTCCCGCCGTCCGTCGGAGAGGGCGGTCGGCAGAGCGCTGCCGTCGTCGAGCACCTCCGCGAGGGGACGGCCGACCATCTCCTCCGCGCGGTACCCGAGAAGCTCCTCGGCGCCCGGGCTCCACCGCTCGACCACTCCGCTTTCGTCCACCACTACGGCGGCCGCATGCGTCACATCGAACGGGCTTCCCAGGCCCCCGCTGGGCTCCGCCTCGGATCCGCTCATGGTCGCCCGCCCATCCTGTGTAGCGTTTCGTCCCCTGTAGCGTTTCGCCCCATTTGTTCCCTACTCACTCCCTACGTCGATCCGCAGAGAACGGCAACGGAGAGGGTCGGCCGGGCTTCCTCCAGCGCATGATGAGCGCCCCCTGGAATCTGCGCAATACACGCAATCGCGAGCTGCCCGTATTGCGCATATCGCGCAATTAGTCGGTCAGGTCGGCGGAGCGGCCGGAGGGCACGGCCCGATCCAACCTGTAAGCGATGCTACGCCGTCCTTCAACTTTTTCTCGCTTGTGCTATCAGTTCGCCTGCCTCAGGCTGCCGTTGAAGACGACTGGAGGGATCGGTGCTGTGAGACAGCGTTTCGGATCGAGGCCGGCAGAGGATCATTCGGACGCAGGAAGCCGGGGCGCCGGAAGCCAGGGCCCAGGAAGCCGCATCAACGGTCTCGCGCTCGCCGCGGCAGCGGTGACCGTGGTGCTGTGGGCGTCGGCCTTCGTCTCGATCCGCAGCTCGGTGGGCCACTTCGGGCCCGGCGCCCTCGCCTTCGGCAGACTCCTCGCGGGAGCCGTCGTGCTCGGCGTCGTTCTGGTGGTCAGAGGAGGCGGACTCCCGCCCCGCAGGGCGTGGCCCGGCATCGTCACCTCCGGCGTCCTGTGGTTCGGCGGATACATGGTCGCACTGAACTGGGGCGAGCGTGAGGTGGACGCGGGCACGGCCGCCATGATCGTCAACGTCGGGCCGGTCCTGGTCGCGCTCCTCGGCGGCTGGCTGCTCAAGGAGGGCTTCCCGCCCAGGCTGTTGGCGGGAATCGCCGTGTCGTTCCTCGGGGCTGTCGTGGTGGGACTGTCCATGTCCGGCGGCAGTACGTCGTCGTTCGGCGGGGTTCTGCTCTGCCTGCTCGCGGCCGTCGCGTACGCGGCGGGCGTGGTGAGCCAGAAGCCCGCTCTCGCCTACGCCACGCCTCTCCAAGTGACGGCCTTCGGCTGCCTGATCGGGGCCCTGGTGTGCCTGCCCTTCGCAGGCCAACTGGTCTCGCAGATCGCCGAGGCCCCGCTGTCCGCGACGCTGAACGTCGTCTATCTGGGCGTCTTCCCGACCGCTCTCGCCTTCAGCACATGGGCCTACGCGCTGTCCCGCACGACCGCCGGGAAGATGGGCGCGTCGACCTACGCGGTGCCGGGCCTCGTGGTCCTCATGTCCTGGATCTTCCTCGGCGAAGTCCCCGGCTGGCTCACGCTCTTCGGCGGCCTTCTGTGCCTGGGCGGGGTCGCGGTCTCCCGTATGCGCACCAGGGCGCGTACGGGCAGGAGGCCGGCCGCGGCGGAGGCGACGGCGAGCGGGCCGGCGGCCGGCGAAGGCCGGCCGACCGCGGACCTGGGAGGGTGACCCCGGGGCCCACCACCGTCGTCTCCGCCCACCTCACAACCTGTCAGCCCGCTCGCAGCGGCCACGACGAGAAGTGCCGGCGCCAGAACGCTCTTCGCCGCGCCTCTGCTCGGCTTCCATGCCATCTCTCTCAACTCCGTGGGGTGTTCGGCCCTGCCGCCCGAAGTCAACGGCCGGCGCGCGGGACCGGTTCACCCCGCGGACGCGGAACCGGTTCACCCCCCGGGCGCTGACCGGTTCACCCCCGGACAGTGATCAGCCGAGAACGCTTTCGTCCAGGGTCTGCTCCGCCCAGATGGTCTTGCCCGCGGCGGTGTGGCGGGTTCCCCAGCGCCGGCTCAGCTGCGCGACGAGAAGGAGCCCCCGGCCTCCCTCGTCGGTCGTGCGCGCGTGCCGCAGGCGAGGGGAGGTGCTGCTGCCGTCGGACACCTCGCACATCAGCCCCCGGTCCCGGATCAGGCGCAGCCGGATGGGGCCGACGCCGTACCGGATGGCGTTGGTCACCAGCTCGCTGACCAGCAGTTCGCTCGTGAAGCCGATCTCCTCCAGGCCCCATTCGGCGAGCTGCCGCGCCGTGCGGCTGCGGGCGTCGGCGACGACGGCCGGGTCCGCGGGCAGGTCCCACGAGGCGACCCGGTCGGCGCCGAGCGCATGTGTACGGGCGACGAGCAGGGCCACGTCGTCGTCGGGCCGGCGGTCCGCGTCGATCATCGAGTCGATCACAGCGGCGCAGATGTCCTCCACCGGCCGGTCGGCGTGCGCCCGGGAGAGCGACGCCAGCGACTGGGACAAGCGGTCCGCCCCGGCGCCGACGTCGTGGGCGTTCACCTGGAGAAGGCCGTTGGTGAAGAGGGCGAGCAGGCTCCTCTCGGGCAGCTCGACCTCGAGAGCCTCGAACGGCAGGCCGCCCAGGCCCAGCGGCGGCCCTGCCGGCAGGTCGGGGAAGTCCACCGCGCCGCCGGGCGTGACGATCGCCGGCGCGGGGTGCCCGGCCCTGGCGAGACCGCAGCGCCGGGTCACCGGGTCGTACACCGCGTACAGGCAGGTGGCCCCCAGCACCGCGGTGTCGCCCGCCACGCCGGTGCCGGTCTCCTCCGCGCACAACCGGATGGCCAGGTCGTCGAGATGAGCCAGCAGCTCGTCCGGGGGCATGTCCAGATCCGCCAGGGTGTGCACGGCGGCACGCAGCCGCCCCATGGCGGCCGCGGCGTGCAGCCCGTGCCCGACGACGTCACCGACCACCAGTGCCACACGGGAACCGGACAGCGGGATCACGTCGAACCAGTCCCCGCCGACGCCGCCGCGCTCACCCGCCGGCAGGTAGCGGTGGGCGACTTCGGCCGCGGTCTGCTCGGGCAGCGCCTGCGGGAGCAGGCTCCGCTGCAGCGCCAGCGCGGAGGCGTGCTCGCGCGTGTAGCGGCGCGCGTTGTCGATGCAGACGGCCGCCCGCGCGACGAACTCCTCCGCCAGGACCAGGTCGTCCCGCTCGAACGACTCGGGCCGCTGCCACCGGTAGAACGCGGCCGCCCCCAGCGTCACCCCGCGTGCCGCCACCGGCACCACCATCGCCGAGTGGATCCCGAAGTCCCACATCTTCGCGGCCCGCAGCGGGTCGTCCTCCGCCCACAGGCCCGCGGCGAAGACCGGTTCCAGCGCGGAGCGCCCCTCGCGCAGCGCAAGAACCAGCGGTGCTGACGGGGCGTATCCGACCGGCTCGCCGACGGCGACCGACGCCTCCGGGCAGCCCTCCCGGACGGACTGCTGCCCGCTGCGGACGAGAGGCACATCAGGGCCGAGCGGCCCCGGCTCCTGTTCCTCCCCCTTGACGACCGAGGCGAGCAGATCGACGCAGACGAAGTCGGCGAGCATGGGTACGGCCACTTCGGCCAGCTCCTGTGCGGTACGCCGGACGTCCAGGCTGTTGCCGATACGCGTACTGGCGTCGTTGAGGATCGCAAGCCGCTGCCGGGCCCGCCAGCGGTCGGTGACGTCGACGACGATGTAGCACACGCCCAGAACGCCGCCCTCCGCGTCGTCGAGCCGGAAGAACGACGCCGAGTAGGCACGGTCCTGCTTGGGGTATGCCTCGGTGCGACCCCTGAACTCGTAGTCGATCACGGCCTCCCCGGCCTCGAGGACCTGGCGCATCCGGTCCTCGAGGTCCGCGGCGGGCAGGTCCGGCAGGACCTCGCTCAAGCGCCGGCCGAGGCGCTCCTCACGCGCCAGTCCCCCGCTGGCCACCAGCGCGTCGTTGAGCCAGATGCAGCGCAGGTCCCTGTCCACCACGGCCATGCCGACCGGCGCCTGGGAGGGCAGCTGGTCGAGCAGCGAGCGCTCCTCGGTCCACCACGGCATCCGGGCCACGTCGAAGGCCATCACCATCCACTGCGGCTCACCCTCCGGACCGGTGATCGGGCAGACTCGCGCGCCGACGTCGACGCGCCGCCCGTCCCGGTGCCGGACGGCCAGCAGCGTGTCCCGGTCGGTATCCGCCAGGAGCCGGTCGAGGCCGCCGCCCGGCGGTCCCCTGTCGTCCTCGTGGACCAGCACGGACGCCCCAGGCCTCCCCAGCACGGCCTGCGGCGCGTAGCCGAACATCCGCTCGGCGGCCCCGCCCCAGGAGACGATCGTGCCGTCCTCGTCCAGCACCGCCACGGCCACAAGCGGCGTACCCAACCGGCCCTGCGTCATCGCGGCATCGGAAGTGCCCATGGTCAGCCATCCGATTTGTGCGGCTCCAGCACGTCCATCTTCCCGCCCCCGGCCGGGGGCGAGCCACCGGAGGACACGGATGGTGTCGCCGTATGTCCGCAGCGCGGCGCGCGTGGCGGACAATGACGGAATGTCCCGTCGCAGCTCACGCCCCCAGCGGGGCCCCGTCACGACCGCCACCTCGCCGTGCCCCTGCGGGCGGGCGGCCGCGTACGGCGACTGCTGCGGGCGGCTGCACGCCGGAGAGGCCGCCGCCCCCACCGCCGAGGCGCTGATGCGCTCCCGCTACAGCGCCTTCGCGGTCCAGGACGAGGCGTACCTGCTGCGGACGTGGCATCCCGGCACCCGCCCGCCCGGCGTCGGCTTCGAGCCCGGGATGCGGTGGCTGGGGCTGGAGATCCTGGAGACCACCGAGGGCAGCGCCTTCCACACCTCCGGCACCGTGACCTTCCGCGCCCGCTACACCCACCGCGGTCGCCCCGGCGAACTCCACGAGAAGAGCCGCTTCGTCCGGCACGACGGCGCGTGGGTGTACGTGGAGGCGCTGTTCGCGCCGTGAGGTCTCAGCGCGGCGAGATCTCCAGCCGGACCCGGGCTGTCTCCCGCGGCGCGGGCAGCCGCAGACCGCGGCGGCCCGGTGTGATCGAGCCGAGGATGCTGGGATGGCGCGCGCCGGTGCACGTCGGTACGGTGCCGGCCAGTCCGTGGACCGTCAGGTACCCGAGGACCGCGAATGCCTGGGCCGCTTCTTGATCGACAGCGGTGTCACGCTCTGGCAGGGTGAGCCGGTGCGGATACCCAGACAGGCAGCCAGAGTCGCCGTGCTGGACCCGACAGGGTCGGTCTTCATGTTCCGATATGACAACGAGGAAGTCGGCGTCCACTGGGCGATGCCGGGCGGTGGCATCGATCCGGACGAGACGCCGCTGCAAGCGGCCGAGCGCGAGTTGCGCGAGGAGACCGGGTGGACCGACATCGAGCTCAGCGGCACTGTGCTGTGTGTTTGGGAACACGACTTCACCAGAGCCGGCGTTCCTGTGCGGCAGCGCGAACACATCTTCCTCGCGCATGGCCCCCATCGTGACCCCGTCGGTGACCTCACTGCCGCGCATGCTGCGGACGGGATCCTCTGTTGGCGATGGTGGTCGCTGGATGATCTGTCCGGTGATACGGAGCCGTTGTGGCCGCCGCAGCTGCCGGAATTGCTCGCTTGTGTGCGGAGAGATGGTCCGCCAGTGACGCCGATTGACCTCGGGTATGTGCGGAACGGAACCGTCAGCCCCGGCTGACTGGGCCGTGTATCTCAAGGACCTTGGCGCCGGCACGCTCGCCACGGCTTCACCATCACGTGGCCCTCATGCGTCCAGCGTCGATCGGCGCCGGTGACCGCTGCCACTGAATCCGGCCCCGGGAGGAGGACCTGATCTGGTAGGCCCCGATTGGACGGCGATCGGCCGGTCACCGACCCGGTTGCAGTTCGGGTTCGTGTTCCTGCGAAGATCGGTTCGGTGGCGGCCGGGCCGAATCGCCGTTGGGGGGGAGAGTCGTATGGGTGCGGGCACACACATGGGTTCGTTCATCGGCGACGAGGCGCGGGCGCGCTTCCTGGCCGCGTACGACCGTGCCATGGAGTACTGGCCGGGCCCGCGCCGGCAACGGGACATCCCAACGCGCGTGGGCACCACCCGCGTTTACGGCTACGGCGAGTCCGACGGCATCCCTCTGGTACTGCTGCATGGTCAGAATGCGACACCGGCGGTGTGGGCGTCGAGCGTCGCAGCGTTCGCCCGGGACCACCCCGTCCTGGCCATCGACCGAGTGGGCGAGCCCGGTTACAGCACGCAGACCGCCCCGATCCGTACGGCGGACGAGATGGCCGACTGGTTGGAAGAGGTCCTTGAAGGGCTCGGTGTGGACCGTGCGCACCTGGTCGGGCTCTCCTACGGCGGCTGGGTGGCGCTCAATCAGGCCACACGCTCCCCCGGCCGACTCGCCTCGGTCACCTTGGCCGAACCGGTGCGGGCTCTGGCCCCGCTCAGGCCGGGTTTCGTCCTGGGGGCCGTTGCCGCCATGGTGAGCGGCTCCGAGGGCTTCCGGCGCCGCTGGTTCGACAGGCTCGTCGGTGATCCGGGCGAGACGGCGGAGGCCGCAGAGGCGCAGGCAAGGGTGGCCCTGGAGGCCATGCACGGCTTCCGGGGGCGGCTGATCCCGCCGCAGAGGATCCGCGACGAGGAGTTGAGGTCGGTCACCACACCTGTTCTGCTCCTGCTGGGCGGCGACAGCCGAGCCACCGACGCCCGCCGCGCACAAGCCAGGGCCCGCCGACTCCTGCCGGCCGCCCGGATCGAGGTCGCCCCGGGGGCCGGGCATGCGATACCGGTGAAGGTGATGAACAGCCTGGTGCCCGCGTTCCTGCACGACATCGAGACCCGCTCCGGCGGCCGGGCCTGACGCCGCCCTGGGTGGCAAAGCCACCTGCCCCCGAACTCGAACCCGGGCCGGATTCGCTGAGCTTGACGTTCAACATCCCAGGGCTCAACAGGGCCTCAGTCTTGGCCCTGACCACTTCGCCAGCGGTGGCCTCGGCCGCGTCGGCGGTCCGGACCGTCTCCTGCTTGCCGGACGCGCCGGACGCCTCCCGGGACCGCCGGAACGCGAGCGCCTCCTCCAGCCTCAGCCGCAGCCACAGGGCTGCGAGCCCCATGGGCGGCGTCAGCAGGAACGGCAGCCGCCAGCCCAGGCGTTGAGGTCGGATTCGGTCAGGGCGGTCGCCGGCAGCGCTGCCGCGCCCGCGCCCCCGAGCAGGCCCAGCGCCACGGTGAAGGACCGCCACGACCCGTACAAGCCGCGCCTGTCCGGCGGTGCGAACTCCGTCATGACCGATACGGCGCCGCCGAACTCGCCCCCGGCGGAGAGCCCTGCAGGGCGCGCAACAGCGTGAGCAGCCACGGCGCGGCGGGGCCCAGCGTGGCGTACGTGGGGAGCAGGCCGATCAGCGTGGTGGCGCCGGTCCTGGCCGCGCCGCCCACGCTCCGGCCCCGGCGCCGCCTAGGGTTCGGCCCATGACACTCCCTGTGCTGTTCGGCGCGAACATCGATCCCACCTGGGCCGATCCGCAGGCCCCGGAGCGGCTGGCACGTCTGGTGGACGACGCCGGGCTGGACTTGGTCACCGTGCAGGACCATCCGTACCAGTCCGCGTTCTACGACACCTGGACGCTCATCAGCTATCTGGCCGCACGGACCCGGAGCATCACCTTCGTCCCGACCGTGGCCAATCTGCCGCTGCGCCCTCCCTCGATGCTCGCGAAGGCCGCCGCCAGCCTCGATGTGCTGACCGGTGGCGGGCGCGTCCAGCTCGGGCTCGGGGCGGGCGCCTTCTGGGACGCCATCGCCGCGATGGGCGGGCCGCGGCGGGACCGCAGGGAGGCCGCGGACGCGCTGGAGGAGGCCGTTGAGGTCATTCGCCTGATGTGGAGCGGGCAGCGGTCCGTCCGCTTCGAGGGAGAGCACTACCGCCTGGCCGGTGTCCACCCGGGGCCCGCTCCCGGCCCGGACCTGGGGATCTGGCTCGGCGCGTACGGGCCGAGGACCATCCGGCTGACCGGGGCGCGGGCCGACGGGTGGCTGCCGTCGCTCGGCTTCCTCGGCCTTGACCGGCTCGGGGATGCGGTCGCTCAGCTGGACAGGGGCGTGGAGGAAGCCGGCCGGGACCCGGCGGCGATCCGCAAGGTCTACAACCTGGGCGGCATCATCGGCCCCGAGTCCTCCGCGCCCTTTCAGGGGTCGGTACGGCAGTGGGTCGACCAACTCGGTTCCGTCGTACGGGATTTCGGCATGAACGGGTTCGTCTACTGGCCCGCGGACGACCATGAGCGGCAGCTGGCGCTGTTCGCGGAGGAGGTCGTCCCGGCTGCCCGTGCGGCCCTCGGGGCCTGAGCCGGCCGGACGGTCCTTCCGGCCCGATAGATCGCGCGGCTCGTCCTGCGAAACGGCCGGCCCCGTCACTTCGGAGCGGCAGGCTCCGCTGATCACGCTCCCCGGCGTCCGCCGCCGGGGAGCGGTGGTCGAAAGCGGTCAGCGGGTCGCGGGTGACGGGTGCTTTACCACCGCCGCGCGTACCCCGAAGACCCCTCCGGCAGCTCGGGGTGAGAACGTCGCGCGGAGTCCCGGAGGCGGCGACGGCGCCGTCGTGCAGCACGTGCAGGCGGTCGCACAGGGAGGCGGCGGCGTTCAGAACGGAGACGGAGCGCATCTACTGCGCCGCCTCCACCTTGCCGGGTGGATCGTGCCGACGATCCACCGCACGGTGTCGGGGTTGCCGCCCCCGACCGGGCCGGCCTGCGCCGGCCGGTCGAGGTAGTCGGCCCACGGCCGCAGGGAGTTCCCCGCCTCCAGGCGGAAGGGGTCATCGCCCGGCAGCGAGCACGCTCCGCGGCCGGGGCGCCTGGCGGTCCGGCCGCGCGAGCAGCCCGAAGACGCGGTGCGCCGCGCCGGTTCCCCGGCGTACGACGAGCAGCGCGGTGACGGCGGCCGCGACGGGGACGCCGAGCCACCAGCCGAGCAGATGAACGAGGACGCTGGCGGCCACGGCTGTACCCAGCGCCACGCCGAAGACGGCACCGAGCACGGCACCCACGATGCGGAGCCGGCCCGGTGCCGCGGCGGCACCCGGCTCGCGCCGCCCGGGCCTGAGCCAGGACACCATCAGCGTCAGCATCACCGGGACGAGAACGGCTCCCATCCCGTACAGCGTCAGGGCGACCGGCGAGCTCAGCCAGTCGCCCGCGCGCGACAGGGCCTCATCCGGACCCGGCCGGCTCGGCCAGGCCGCGAACACCTCCCGGTCCGCGGAGAAGAACCGCTGGTACCCGCGCCCGTCCCAGCCGTGGACGAGGATGAAGAACATCCCGAGGTAGCCCACTCCCGCCTGGAGGAAGGCGGCGTAGACCCGGCCGGAGGCGATCAGCCGCGCCGCCACCCAGTAGCCGAGCACGCCCTGACTCACGTTGGTCGCGGCAAACAACGCGACCAGCCAGGCGGGCAGCGAACCGTGCCCACGCGCCACCTGCATCGTCTCCCAGTCGGGGAAGCCCCACAGCAGCCATGCGCCGCTCGGTGCGAAGAGCACCGCGCAGTAGAGGGCGGTGGCCATGAGGTGAGGGTCGGACCAGGACCACCGGGCAGCGCCGTCGGCGCTGCGGGCCCTGCTGCGGAGTTGGTGGGCCGCGGCCGTCGCGAAGCTCGCGCCGATGCCGTACGACCAGAAGACGTCGACCTGGACCATCGTGCTCCCCTTTCCGGAATGACACGTCATTCCGCTCGGAAGACAAAAGAAACTGCGGTCCTTGCGGGCCGCGGCTCAGGAGGAGCCGAGGCCGTCGAACATGAGGGTCTCCACCGTGTGGATCCACGGCTCGCGCATGGCGCCGGGGTCCTGCACATGCAGGAGCCGCACCGCCCCGGTCACGATCACCCCGTTCACCGCGAGCCCGACCACGTGCGCATCCACGTCCCGGCGCAGGAAGCCGCGGTCCTGCCCGTTGCGGATGAACGCGGCGGTGTACGCGGCCGCCGCCTCCATGGCCTGCCCGGCGGCCCGGGGCTCCGCCCGGTCTATCGCTATGGCGTCGTAGAAGAGAATGCGGCACAACTCGGGCTCCGCGACGACGAGATCGAACAGCTTGTGGCCGATCCGCCTGACCTGCTCCCGGTACTGCCCCAGCGTCTCGGAGGAGCCCGGGTCCTCATCGGACAGCGCGTCCGTCACCCGCCCGAGGGCGCGCGACACCACACTGCGCGCGATGTCCTCCTTGTTCTTGAAATACCGGTAGAACGTGCCGTGCCCGGCGCCGAGCTCCCGGGCGATGTCGGAAATGCCCGTCGCGTGATAGCCGCGCTCGGCGAAGACCTTCCCCGCGGCACGCAGGATCGCGTCCCGCTTGTCGACTACACCCTTCGGCACGGGCCCCCCTGGCATCGGCGGAATGACACGTCATTCTCAGACCGGCCTCCAAGGCCCGTCAATACGGCTGCGGTTCATTACTTCCCCGGCGCCGGACCGCCGCACGTACGGCGGCGACGGTGAGACGTACCCGGCCCGACGGCTACTCGGGCTGCCGGCTCCGCTTGCCGCCGGTACGGAAGGCGTGGATGCCGTGCCCCTGGTCCCCGGCTGCCTGCACCGCCTCGTCCCAGCTCAGGGAGCGGCTTCCGACGGAGAACAGCGGGCCGGAGTCCCGGTCCCCGATCAGCTCGCTGAGCAGAGCGGTGGCCCGCTCGCCGAAGGAGTCGAGCGCTACGTCCCCGACGTCGAGGGAGAGCAACTCAAGGACGGGCACCTCCCCTTCCCACAGCAGGAGCCAGAGAGTCCGGTGCACGACGGGGATGGACTGATCGGCGAGGAGTTCCTCGAGCCGTTCAGCGGTGATGGTGTCGGCCGTGAGGGTCATGGCCCCGCAGTATGGTCCCCGTGAGCGCCTGCGGCATAGGGCTGAGTTGAAAACGCAATCAAGGCCTCACCCCCTCCGTGCACGGCGGTCACCTGTTATTGGCCTCCTGCTCAGGCCTCGTGGAAGACGATCGGGAGGACGACCGGGAGGACGACCGGAGCCGCTCAGCCGGCCGCCCGCTCCCTGCCCGCGGTGATCATCCCGTGCAGCCGCTCGGCCGCGGCACGGCCGAACTCCGGGTCGTTGACGTGCGTGTCGAGCTCCCGGAGCTCGACGTCGCTGGAGCGCAGTCCCTCGCGCAGCGCCGTGAACAGCGCACGGTCCGCCTCGGGGTCGTGATACGGGCCTTCCGGGGCGCCGAGCGTCGAGAGCCCGCGCCGCGGGACGTACACCGCCGCGGGCCCCGTCGCCGCCCGCAGCTTCGCGGCGACGCGGCGGCCGAGCTCGGCACACTCCGCCACCGAGGTGCGGACCACCGTGATGGAGGGGTTGTGGACCCGGACCAGGCGGGAGCGGAAGCGCTCGGGAAGCGATTCGAGAGGACCGAACTTCACCATGTCCAGCGCCCCCAGGCTGACCACCTGCGGGGTGCCCCGGCGCCCGGCGGCCCTGAGCCGGTCGGGTCCCGCGGAGAGGATGCCGCCCACCAGGTCGTCGGCCAGCTCACTGAGCGTCAGATCCAGCACGCCGGCGAAGAGGCCCTGCCCCGCCATCGCCTCCAGTGACCGGCCACCCGCGCCGCTGGTGTGGAAGACCAGCACTTCGTAGCCCAGTTCGGCCAGCCGCTCCCGGGCGGCGTCGACGCCCGGCGTCGTCACGCCCGCCATGGTCGCCGCGACCACCGGGCGGCCGCCCGCACGCCCCCACTGCACCGAGCGCGCGGCAGGCGAGGCGGAATAGCCCTTCGCCATGCCCGCGATCGCGTCCGCCGCGTTGGCCAGGACCGGCGCCAGGACCCGGTTGATCCCCGCGATATCGACGACGCTGTACATCATGGCGATGTCGGACGACCCGACGTACGGGGTCACATCGCCCGCGGCCATCGACGACACCATCAACTTCGGTACGCCCAGCGGCAGGGCGCGCATCGCCCGCGTCGCCATCGACGTGCCGCCGCTGCCGCCGACGGCCATCACACCGTGCAGCCGGCCCTGGGCGTGCAGCCGGCGCACGACCTCGGCCGCTCCCCTGGCCATGGTCGTCACCGCCGCACCCCGGTCACCCATCTCCTTCAGCCAGCGCACATCGGTCCCCGCGGCGTGCGCCACTTCGGAGCGCGGTATGTCGGGCCGTACCGGCGGCTCACCGATGATGCCGACATCGACGAGCACCACTTCGACACCTCTGCGACGCAGCCGGTCCCTCACCCAGCCGTACTCCACGCCTTTGGTGTCCAGGGCCCCCACCAGCACAACTACCGCCATAGTCCGTAATGTCCCCGCCGCAACCCGGCCACGGCAAGACCGAAACAAGACTCGGGGAACGGCGAGAAATCGCGGTTTCGGGTCAGGATGGGACGAGGGTCGTCACCCGGGGCCCCGGATGACCGGAGTTGACGCTTCCGGCGTGCTCAGAGCGCGCCGTAGACGGCGTCGATCAAGGCCATCTTGCGGGGGTCGTCCGCGATGTGCGGACCCATGCGGTTCATCACGTACCCCATGCTGACTTCTGCCTCGGGGTCGGCCAGACCGAAGGAGCCGCCGTAGCCGTCATGGCCGAAAGCGCGCGGGTTGGGGCCGTAGGAGCGACGTGATCCGCTCAGCCAGCAGCCCAGCGCGATCTCGGTCTCACCGCCGAAACCCGCTCCCAGCACCAGGTCGACGCACGCCCCCTGGCCCTCCCGTACGCGTTCGGCCGCGGAGTCGCTGAGCAGCCGGCGCTGCCCGGGGAGCGCGCCGCCGCCGAGGATGCCGTAGAGCGCGGCGACCGCGCGGGCGGTTCCGTGGCCGTTGACGGCGGGGAGTTCGGCCCGGCGCCAGGGCAGCGTGTTGGCGTCGTCCGGGCCGACGAGGGGGTTGCCCAGCGCGGCGAGGGCCGCCGCATCCAACTGCGCGAAGACCCTCTCCTGTTCGCTGCCCGGATCGCGCCGCTCGGCGACCAGCTGCGCGGCCCTGCCGTCCGCCGCTCCGGGCAGGCCGATGGTGAAGTCGATGCCCAGCGGGCCTGTCACCTTCTCCCGCAGGTACGCGCCGACGGTCCGGCCCGACACCCGGCGGATCACCTCGCCGACGAGGAAGCCGTAGCTCACCGCGTGGTATCCGGACCTGCTGCCGGGCTCCCACCAGGGTTCCGTCGCCGCGAGCCTGGAGACGGTCAGGTCCCAGTCGTAGAGGTCGGTGACCGACTGCGGTTCACGCGGGCCCGGCAGACCCGCCCGGTGGGAGAGGAGATGGCGGACGGTCACCTTCTCCTTGCCTGCGGCGGCGAATTCCGGCCAGTAGCCGCAGACCGGCGCGTCCAGATCGAGGAGCCCTTCATCGGCCAGGAGGTGCGCGCACAGGGCCGTCACGCCCTTGGTCGTGGACCACACGTTGACCAGCGTGTCCCTCTCCCACGGGCGGGTGCGCGCCACGTCCGCCCAGCCGCCCCACAGGTCGGCCACGAGCCGACCACCGACCAGCACCGATACCGCCGCCCCGAGTTCCCCTCCGGTGCGGAAGCTCTCGTCGAAGGCCTCCCGTACGGCCTCGAACCTCGTGTCGCAGTGCCCGTGAACAGCAGCCATCATGAGCCCCCATCCCTACCCAGCCAGGAGTCCGCCCCCAGGGTCCGCCCCCTCGGCTCCCCGGCCCGTCGGACTCCACCGTACCGACCAGTCGGATGGTCGGGTAGTGGGCGACGCGGGCGGCTCAGCGGGCCGTCAGCAGGTGCCGTCGGCGGGGAGCTGACGGCGGGGTGTCAGGTGGCCGGCCAGTCGTCCGGTCCGCCGCCGCGCCACTCGATCAGGCCGGGATCGTCGAGATTCACGTCCTCCCCGGCCAGGTCCGCGCGACGCAGCATCCCGCGCAGCTCGTCCGCGCTGACGGCGGCTCCCACGTCGGCACCGTTGATCATTACGCGGCGGCGGCCGTCGAGCGGCGGGTCCACCACCACGGGCGGCTGCCGCCGCTGGGTCTCATCCTCCATGCGACCAGGCTGCCCCGTGTTCGCCCCGCCCGCAGCTCCAGCCGCCCCGCCGGGCTCGGCGGCGGGGGCCCCGGCGGCGGCTCCGGCAGCGGCCCGGGTGTCCGGCAGCGCGGCGAAACAGCCCAGGCTGAGCACGCAGAGCGCCAGCAGGTAGAGCGCCACGCCCCGTGTCCCGGAGCCGCTCCCGCCCCCGGCGAGCCGCGTGGCGACCAGCGGGGTCAGTGCCCCGCCGAGCACCGCGCCCAGGTTGTACGCGACCGCCGTTCCCGTGCACCGCAGCCGGGCGTCGAAGAGTTCGGGGATGTATGCGCCCTGGACCCCGATCGTGGCGATCAGCGCCAGCAGGGTCACCGTCGAAGCGGTCACGAGCGGGACCGGTTCTCCCGTCCTCAGCACGGCGAGGTACGGGAGCACGCACACCGCCATCGCCGCGCACCCGGCCAGGCTCAGCGTCCGCCGCCCGAAGCGATCGCCGAGCAGGGCCGCGACCGGCGTGGCCGCGCCCATCACCGCCATCGCCACCATGAGGCAGGTCAGCACCGCTCCCTGCGCCATTCCGAGGTACTGCGTGGCGTAGGCGAGCGACCAGGTCGTCACCGCGTAGTGCATCGCGTATCCGGCCGTCACCGCTCCGGCCACGAGCAGTACGCGACGCCACTGCCCGCGCAGCACCTGCGCCACCGGCGAGCGGGCCAGCGAGCGGTTCCGCGCGAGCTCCCGGAATTCCGGGGTCTCCTCGAGCCGGGCGCGCAGCGCATACCCGGCGATCGTCAGCAGTCCGGCGAACCAGAACGGCACCCGCCAGCCCCACGACCGGAACTGCTCGTCCGTCAGGGCCGCGGACAGCACCAGGGTCATTCCGTTGGCGAGCAGGAAGCCGATCGCGGGGCCGGTCTGCGGGAAGCCCGCCCAGAGGCCTCGGCGCCGGGGAGGCGCGTGCTCCGTGGCGAGCAGCACGGCACCGGTCCACTCGCCCCCCAGACCCAGGCCCTGGAGGAAGCGGAGCAGCACCAGGACGACGGGGGCGGCGACGCCCAGGCGGTGGTACCCGGGCAGGAGGCCCACGGCAACGGTGGCCAGCCCCGTCAGGAGGACGGTCAGGAGGAGGACCGGACGCCGTCCGAAGCGGTCACCGATGTGTCCGAAGATCAGCGAGCCGATCGGCCGGGCCAGGAACCCGGTGGCAAAGGTGCCGAAAGCGGCGAGGGTTCCCGCGGTCGGCGAGAAGTTCGGGAAGAACAGCGGTCCGAAGACGAGGGCCGCGGCGGTGCCGTAGAGGAAGAAGTCGTAGAACTCGATGACGGTACCGGCGAATCCGGCGGCGGCGATCCGGGCCACGGAAGGAGTGCGTCCGGGGATCCGCCGCGCCGTCCCCGGCGCATCGGATCCCACTGGTCCACCAGGCGGCCCGGGGGCCGACGCGCCGGATCCCGTGCCTGCGGCACCCGAGGTCGTGAGCCGCACCGTCACGCCCGGCCGTCCCGCCACCACGCCCGGACCCGTTCGTCGAAGTCCAGGGCCGTGCGGGCGCCGCGCCGCATCAGCGGCCCGAGGTCCTCGCTCATGCCGGCGACGGCCCCGCGCACCCGGGCCGAGCGCACCCCGCTCATCATGTCCAGCGCCCTCGCCCAGGTGTCGCAGGCCTGCTCGAGGCGCCCCTGGCGGCACTGCATGGATCCCTCGTGGGCGACGCTCAGCGCCGCGATGCGCTGGTACTCGGAGCCGGACCGGCTCCAGACCGCCCGGGAGAAGTGACGCTCGGCTGCGGCGAACTCACCCAGGCTCACGGCCGCCTTGGCGGTGTGAGCCTCCACGCAGGCCGCCGCAGAACCCCACAGTGCTGCCCAGTACGGCATCTCGGACTCGTCGGCGCCCTCGACCATCCGCGCCGCGCGGGCGGACTCGGCGACGGCCTCGCGCCGGATGCCCTTGGCCGCGAGCGCGCGGGCGCGGGTGATGACGTAGAGGGACTCGGTGGCGGGGTCCGTGCGCCCCTTGACCCGGTCGAGCGCCGCGTCGACCAGCGCCAGCGTGTGCTCGGGGCGGCCGGCCTCCAGGCCGTGGTGGGCCAGGATCCGCAGGATGAACGCCCCGTGCAGCTCGTTGTCCGCCTCCTGGGTCAGCCGGTACGCCTGAAGGTAGTACCGCTGGGCCAGTCCCATCTCGCCCGCGTCGTACGCCTTCCACCCCGCGAGATACGCCAGGGACGCGGCCGCCGACAGCATCTCCCGCCGCTGGTTCTCGGTGCGGAATCTCGCCCTGCACAGCGCGGCCACGTCGGACACCAGATACTGGACGACCGCCGAGCGCCCGTGCTGTCCGCCGTAGCGCTCGTCGATGGCGGTGAACAGCCGAGTCATGTCCTTCACGGCCTCGATCTCGCCCTTGCCCGCGGTCCCCGAGCCGAGAGCGGCGGAACGGCCGCGGGCCGCCAACTCGTCGGCGCAGCCCAGCGGGAGCGCGGCGGCGCCGACCGAGTAGGCCGCCGAGGTCACGGCCGTACAGCGCTCGATGTCGGCTCGCCCCAGGCGCGTGAGGGCGTCCACCGGATCCCCGGCCGGGCCGCTTCCCACAGCCGGCTCCTGGCCGTCGTGCGCTTCCCCACGCGTCCCCAGGCCCAGTTGCCCGGCCGTGACCGGGCGCCCGAGCTTCCGGGAGAGGGCCTCGGCGAGGAAGGCCGAGGTGACGTCGTTCGGGCGGGTGCCCGACACCCAGTGGGACACGGCGGAGGAGTTGGTCCGCAGCCGGGTCCTGCCGCTCTCGGCGGCGACGGTCCGCACCTCTCTCGCGAGCTCCGCGTAGCTGCATCCAGCCGCGCGAATCGCCTGCTGCAACGCCTGGTTGGGCTTGTTCACGGCGGGTTCGGTCCCCGGGTCGGAGATTAAGCGGTTTAAGCGCATTCGACGACCGAGGAACCTACCGCCCCCATATCCCTGACGGGTTGACTTCCCGTAAGAAGATCGCCCCCGGGGCGTGAGGAGTCGGTGGGGACGGCATGAAGATCCGTAAGCGACGGGATGGCTGAGGGCTTTTGATACACACGGTGGTGGAACGTGACCTGGTGTTCAGCCTGGCCCTGTCACCGGAGCGCAGGATCCCCGTCCCCGCCCGTCTGACGTACCGCACGGAGGACCCGCACGCGGTGCACTTCACCTTCCACACCGAGTCGCAGTCGCCGGTGAGTTGGTCCTTCGCGCGCCAGCTGCTGGTCGAGGGGATCTACCGGCCGGCCGGCTACGGCGATGTGCGGATCTGGCCGTCGAAGGCGGGCGAGCGCAGCCTGCTCCACGTTTCCCTGACCTCTCCGGACGGCGTCACGTTACTGGAGGCTCCCATCGACCTGGTCTCGGCCTGGCTGGAGCGCACCCTGCGGATCGTGCCACCGGGCTCCGAGGATGAGCACCCCACAGACGAGCACCCCACAACAGAGCAGGGGTGAGTGCCGAAGCCGCGGTCTCGCCCGGCTGGGGCGTCCGGAGGATCACGGCGCCCGCCGTAGGCGGCGCGATCCGCGGGACACCTGGGCGGCGCAGGGTCACCACGTGTCGACGAACGGGCGGGATCCGCGCGTGCCGGGTTCCGCCTCACGCAGCAGTGTGCTGATCCAGCGCCGCGACTCGGCCGGGTCGATCACGTCGTCGATCTCGAAGACCGACGCGACGTTGAGCGCCTTGCCCTGCTCGTACGCGGCCGCGACCCGGCGCTCGAACTCCCGCGCGCGCTCGGCGGGGTCGTCGATCGCCTCAAGCTCCTTGCGATAGCCGAGCCGTACGGCGCCCTCCAGGCCCATCGGCCCGAACTCGCCGGTCGGCCAGGCCACGGTGAACCGGGGAATCCGGAAGCCGCCGCCCGCCATCGCCTGCGCGCCGAGCCCGTATCCCTTGCGCAGCACGATGACCCCCATGGGGACCGTCAGCGCGGCGGCGCCCACGAACATCCGGCTGACGTGCCGGACGGTGGCGGTCCGCTCGGCGTCGGGGCCGACCATGAAGCCCGGGGTGTCGCACAGCGAGACGACCGGCAGCCCGAACGCGTCGCACAGCTGCAGGAAGCGGGCGGCCTTGTCGGCGGCGTCGGAGTCGATGGCGCCCCCGAGGTGCCGCGGGTCGTTGGCGAGCACCCCGCACGGCCGCCCCTCCACGCGCGCGAGGGCCGTGATGACGCTGCGCCCGAACCGCCGCCTGAGCTCGAGCACGGAGCCGGTGTCGGCGAGCGTCTCGAGGACGGCCCGAACGTCGTACGCCCGCACGCGGTTCTCGGGTACGAGGTGGCGCAGCCGCCGCTGGTCAGGGGCCTCCCACTCCCCCACAGGCCCCTGGAAGTAGGACAGATACCGCCGGGCCAGCCGTACCGCGTCCGCGTCGTCCGCCGCCTCGATGTCGACGACGCCGTTCGCCGTCTGGACCTCGAACGGCCCGATGTCCTCCGGCGCGAACCGGCCGAGGCCACCGCCCTCGATCATCGCCGGGCCGCCCATGCCGATGTTCGCGTCCGGCGTGGCGATGATGACGTCGCAGCAACCGAGCAGCGCCGCGTTGCCCGCGAAGCAGCGCCCGGATCCGATGCCGACCAGCGGCACCTGCCCGCTGAGCCGGGCGAACAGCCAGAACGCCATGCAGTCGAGACCGGAGACCGTCATGCCGTCCACGTCACCGGGACGGCCGCCGCCGCCCTCCGCGAACAGGACGACGGGCAGTCCCGCCTGTTCGGCGAGTTCGAAGAGCCGGTCCTTCTTGCGGTGCCCCATATGGCCCTGGGTTCCGGCCAGCACGCTGTAGTCGTACGACATGGCGACCACGCGCGCGGCCTCCGGGCCGAAGCTGCCGGCGCCGATCGTGCCGACCCCGCCGACCAGCCCGTCCGCGGGGGTGCGGCGGACCAGGTCGTCCAGGGAGCGGCGCGAGCGCTGGGCGGCGATGGCCAGGCCTCCGTACTCCACGAAGCTGCCCGGGTCGCACAGGTCGAGGATGTTCTCGCGGGCCGTGCGCCGGCCCCCGGCATGCCGGCGGGCCACCATCCCGGGACGGCCGGAGTCCGCACCGAGTTCCTTGCGGGCGAGCACCTCCTCCAGGTCGGGGCGCGGCTCGTCCAGGTCCGCCTGCTCGTTCTGCGGCGCCTCCCCCGCCCCCGCCTCGGCCGCCTCCATCAGCACCAGGCGCTCTCCGTGCTCGACGAGGACGCCGGGCTCCACGCCGAGGGAGCGGACCACGCCGTCGCACGGCGCCTCGACGAGGTGCTCCATCTTCATGGCTTCCAGGACCAGCAGCGTGCTTCCGGCCCGTACGCGCAGCCCCTCGTGGACGGCGACCTCGACGACCGTGCCGGGCATGGGGGCGTCCACGGCGAGTACGTCCCCGGGAGCGGGAACGGGAGCGGGAGTGCCCGCCTCATGGGGTGCCTCCGGTCCGGGCTCGGGTACCGCCTCCGGCATCAGGCCCGCCAGCAACCCCGGCAGCAGGTCGTCGACCAGCCCGGTGTGCAGCCGCCCCGCGATGACGTCGGGTGCCTCCAGCAGCCCGCGCAGCAGACCGATGTTGGTGTCGACTCCCTCGATTCGCAGTTCGGCCAGTGCCCGCCGGGCGCGGGCCAGCGCCTCGGGCAGTCCGCCCGAGCCGTCGTGCGCGACCAGTTTGGCGAGCAGCGAGTCGAACCGCGGACTGATCCGGCTGCCGGGGAACGCGGCCGTGTCCACGCGGACGCCTGGCCCGCTCGGCGGCCAGAAGGAGTCCAGCGTCCCGGCGGCCGGCAGCACCGACCCGTCGGGAAGCGGCCGTTCCGCGTTCACCCGCACCTGCACGGCACACCCGCGCGAGACCGGCGGCCGCTCGACGCCCATCCGGTCGAGCGTGTCACCGGCCGCCACCCGCAGCTGGGCCTTCACCAGGTCCGTTCCCGTGACCTCCTCGGTGACGGTGTGCTCGACCTGGACCCGCGGATTGGCCTCCAGAAAGAAGAGGGCGCCGGGGTCTTGGCCGGTGTCCAGCAGGAACTCGAAGGTGCCGAGGCCCTCGTAGCCCACGTCCCGGGCCATCCGGAGCGCCGCGTCGTGCAGCCTCGCACGGACCGCATCGGACAGGTCCGGTGCGGGCGCGATCTCCACGAGCTTCTGCCGGTGCCGCTGCAGGCTGCAGTCGCGGTCGCCGCAGGAGACGACCGCGCCCGTGCCGTCGCCGAGCACCTGCACCTCGACATGGCGGGGCCGGGTCAGCAACTGCTCGACGTAGACCGCGTCGGAGCCGAAGGCGTGGGCGGCCTCCGAGCGGCAGCGCCGCATGGCCTCCGCCAGCCCCTCGATGCCGTACACGGCGCGCATGCCGCGCCCGCCGCCGCCCGCGAGCGCCTTGACCATCACAGCCGCCCCTTCGCCGAGGCCGAGCATGAACGCGCGGGCCTCCTCGAGCGCGGTGTCCCCCTCGGTCGCCGGGAGTACGGGCACCCCGAGGCGGGCGGCGAGCCGCCGGGCCGCGCTCTTGTCGCCGAAGACGTCGAGCACGTCCGGGCGGGGCCCGACCCAGGTCAGGCCCGCGTCGCCGCACTGCCGCGCGAAGTCGGCGTTCTCGGCCAGCAGCCCGTAGCCGGGGTGTACGGCGTCGCAGCCGGCGCGTACGGCCGCGGCGACCACCGCGGCCGCGTCCAGGAAGGCGGCAGGGCCCTCGCCTTCCAGCTCCACGACGTCGTCCGCCAGGCGGGTGTGCAGCGCGTCCGCCTCGTCGCGGGACCTCAGCGCCACGGCTTGGAGGCCGAGTTCACGGGCGGCGCGGATGACCCGGACGGCGATCTCGCCCCGGTTCGCCACCAGCAGCTTGGCCATTCCCATCGTCAGTCGCCCTTCCGGTCCACAGCCGGTGCGGCGTTCGCCCCGGCGATCCGTGCCGCGCGATCGAGCAGTTCGCCCTTCTTGACCTTGCCGGTCGTGGTCATCGGCAGGGCGTCGACGCAGACCACGACGGGCACTTTGTACGAGGCCATGTTGTCGCGCGCCCAGGCCCGCAGCTGCTCCGCCCCGAGCGCGGCACCCGGCCGGGGCTCTACGAACGCCAGCGGGATCTGGCCCTTTGACGGGTCGTCCATCGGCACCACGGCGGCGGACAGCACATCGGGGTGGCGCGCCAGCAGCGATTCGAGCTCCGACGGGAACACGCTCATCCCCGAGACCTTGATCATCTCCTTGTTGCGGCCGAGGTAGTGCAGGCACCCCTCCTCGTCGATCAGTCCGACGTCCCCGGTGTGCAGCCAACCGCCGCGCAGCGCCCGGGCCGTGGCCTCCGGCTGCCGCCAGTAGCCGGTCATCAGGGAGGGTGACCGGACCAGGATCTCGCCGCGCTCCCCCAGCGGCAGCGGCTCGGCGGTCTTCTCGTCCACCACCATGAAGTCGGTGCCGGGCACCGGAAGCCCGCAGAAGACCGGCTCGGTGAGCAGGTCGTGGTCGCCGTCCTGGAAGCCCGCGGTGATCGAGTCGGCGGTGTGGGTCTCGGTCATGCCGTACGACGCCTCGCGCAGCACGCTGTGCTCACCCACCAGCGCGCGCCAGCGGGCGCGGATCCGCGGCGTGAGCTTGCGGACGAAGGACATCGCGCGCGGCTGCGTCAGGCTGGACAGGGCCGCTCCGGAGAACCGCGGATGATCCATCAGCTCGACGTAGTTGTCGACGGTCCCGAGCATCAGGGTCACGCCGTAGCGCTCGACCGCCCGCAGGACGGCCTCGGGGTCCCATCGGGCGAGCAGCACGATGGTGCTTCCGGTGAGGAGCGGCAGCAGGATCCCGAAGTCCTCGCCCGCGATCCAGAAGACCGGGACGTAGATCAGCAGGACGTCGGGCCGGTCCCCGGAGAGGTCCATGCCCCCGGCGGCCGCGGCCGTCGCCGCCGTGTAGAGCATGTGCCGCTGGGTGTGCTCGCAGCCCTTGGGCAGGCCGGTGGTCCCGCCGGTGTAGTTGAGGGCCGCGAGCGCGTCGAGGTCGGCCGGATGCTCCCGCCCGCGGGCTCCGCCGAGCGCCCGGTCCCATGCGCTCGCCGCACCGTCCCCTGCGCTCGCCGCACCGTCCCCAGTGCCGGACAGGCCAGGCGGCACCGGCAGGTCAGGGTCTGCCGGAAGAAAGTCCGCCATCCGCGTGACGAGCACCTCGCGTACGGCGGTGTCCTCCCGTACGGCGTCCACGAGCGGCCGCAATGAGTCGAGGACGACGAGGACTTCGACTCCGGCGTCGGCCAGCTCGTGCCGCAGCTCGTGCTCCCGGAACATCGGGTTCACCGGTACGTGCACGGCTCCCGCGCGCAGGATGCCGAGCATCGCGACGACGAACTGGGGGCAGTTGGGCAGGAGCACGCCGACCCGGTCGCCGGGACGCACCCCGGTCCGCTGCAGCCAGCCGCAGAAGCGGGCCGTGAGGTCCTCGAGTTCCGCGTAACCGATCCGCCGCCCGTAGAAGTTGATCGCCACCCGGTCCGGGCAGTGCCCGGACCAGTGCGCGAGATACTCGGTCAGGGGTCGCTCCCCCTGGGGATGGACGACCTCCGCCGGCACCTCGCGCGGCCAGACCCGGCGCTGCCGGGCGCGCACGTCTGCCAGATAGTCCTCGACACGTCCGCTCTGCGACACGACGACCTCCGCCCTCACCCATACCGACTGGTCGGCATGACTGGCCGTTCACCCTAAGAGCGGCCAAGGGCTCCGGACAAGGGTCCGGTCAGGACCCCGGACCCCAGAACCGTTCGATCCAGGACGAGGCGCAGAGGTTCAGTCCAGGACGTACGGTCCCGCAACCCCGCAGCGCGCCCCCGCCGCCCGGGTGGCGCGGGCGCCTCGCCGCGCGTCAGGCCCGGGCCCAGTCGGGGTCCGCGTGGCGCGGGGTCAGGGAGCGGGAGTCGACCTCACGGCCGCAGGAGCGGCAGACGACGAGCGGTTCGAGGTCGGCGCCGCAGTCGTGCTCGAAGACCACCGGCGGGCGGCCGGAGAGATGCCGGTCGCCCCACTGCATCAGCGTGAGCAGGACCGGCCGGAGGTCCTGCCCCGCCTCCGTCAGCCGGTACTCGTAGCGCGGCGGGCGCTCGCTGTACGGGACCTTCTCCAGCACGCCCGCCTCGACGAGGTGGCGCAACCGCGCCGCGAGGACGTCGCGCGGGGCGCCGATGTTGCGGGTCATGGCGTCGAAGCGCCGCACGCCGAGGAAGACCTCGCGGAGGACCAGGATCGAGTACTTCTCGCCGATCACGCCGAGGGTATCCGCGATCGAGCAGGGGCGCCGGGTCTTCATGCTCACAGTTTAGAGGTGTGCGTTTGCTTATCAAACTCACCGGGGTATGGTGAGTCCAGTTTCCAAACTCACTCACAGCCGAGGGGTTGGTCCGCGATGACCACGACTGCCGTCACGTCCGGAGAGACGCGGCCCGGAGACGGGGAACCCCCGGCCGTGGTCCGGGTCGACCGCTCCTGGGGATCCGGGCCCGGTGCGCACGGCGGGTATCTCGCGGCCCTCGGTCTCGGCGCCATGCGCGCGCGGCTGGCCCTGGACTCCGGCCACGACCGGCCCGTGCGCTCCCTGACCACCCACTTCCTGGCCCGGGTCGACGACCGCCCGCTCGCCCTGCACACCACCGTCGAGCGGTCGGGGCGCGGCACCGCGGTGGCCGGGCTGCGCGCCGAGCAGGGCGGGGAGCAGGCCCTGCTCGGCTCGGCGACCTTCGGCAGCCCGCGCCCCGGCCCGTACCACCACGGCAGCCCGGCTCCCGCCGTGCCCGGGCCCGGCGACTGCCCTCCCCTCGCACTCCCCCAGGGTCTGGCCACCTTCGCGCAGCGCCTGGAGATCCGGCCCGCCACCCCCGCGCGTCCGCTCGGCGGCGGCGAGAGCGCCGAGCTCGTCGCCTGGATGCGGTTCCGCGACGGCCGCCCGCTGGACGCCGGGGCGGTGACCGTCCTCGCGGACGCGCCACCTCCGGCGCTCTTCGCCCTCTGGACGGCCCCGCGGCCGGTCCCCACCGCCGAGCTGACCGTGCACTACGGCTCGGCGCTGGACGACGGACCGGCCACCGGCTGGGCGCTCGTACGGATCCGCGGCGAGCACGCGGGCAGCGGCTGGGCCGTGGACGACAGCGCCGTATGGGACGCGGACGGGCACCTGCTGGCGCTCGCGCGGCAGGCCCGCCGCGTCCTCGGCGCACCTTCCTGAAAACCCTCAACCCCAAGGAGTCGATCGCCATGCGCGACGCCGTCATCGTCGAAGCCGTCCGTACGCCCGTCGGAAAAGGCAAACCCTCCGGCGCGCTCGCCGGAGTCCACCCGGTCGACCTGCTCGGTCACACGCTGCGCACACTGATCGACCGCAGCGGGGTGGATCCGGCCCTCGTCGACGACGTCGTCGGCGGCTGCGTGGACCAGGTGGCCGAGCAGGCGATGAACACCACCCGGTACGCCTGGCTGGCCGCCGGATTCCCCGAGTCCGTGCCCGCGACCACCGTCGACCGGCAGTGCGGCTCCTCCCAGCAGGCCGTCCACTTCGCCGCCCAGGGCGTCATCTCCGGCGCGTACGACCTGGTGGTGGCCTGCGGGGTCGAGTCGATGAGCCGGGTGCCGATGTGGTCCAACGTGCCCGCGGGTGCCGACCCGTTCGGCCCGGCGCTCGCCGCGCGCTACCCGGAGGGCCTGGTTCCGCAGGGCATCAGCGCCGAGCTGATCGCCGCCAAGTGGTCGGTCGGCCGGGAGCGGATGGACGAGTTCGCGACCACCTCTCACCAGCGCGCGGCCCAGGCCCACGCGGACGGACGCTTCGCCGCCGAACTCGCGCCTGTCACCACGGAGAAGGGCCTGGTCGACACCGACGAGTCCGTACGGCCCAACACCACGCCCGAGGTGCTCGCCGGTCTGCGCCCCTCCTTCGAGGACCCGGACTTCGCCGAGCGCTTCCCGCAGATCGACTGGTCGGTGACGGCCGGCAACAGCAGCCCGGTCAACGACGGCGCCTCGGCCGTGCTGATCACCAGCAGCGAGACCGCCGCCCGGCTCGGCCTGCGCCCGCTGGCCCGGCTGCACAGCTTCGCGGTCACCGGCTCCGACCCGCTGCTGATGCTCACCGGCATCATCCCCGCCACCGAGAAGGTGCTGCGCCGGGCCGGACTGGGCCTCGACGACATCGACCTGTTCGAGATCAACGAGGCGTTCGCGAGCGTCGTGCTGGCCTGGCAGCAGGAGACCGGCGCGGACCCGGTCAAGGTCAACGTCAACGGCGGCGCCATCGCGCTCGGCCACCCCCTCGGCGCCAGCGGTACGCGGCTGATGACCACCCTCGTCAACGCCATGGAGCAGCGCGGGGCCCGCTACGGACTGCAGGCGATGTGCGAAGCGGGCGGTCTGGCGAACGCCACGGTCCTGGAGAACCTCCGCTGAGAGCCCCCGAGACCGAGACCGAGACCTCCCGAGCTCGGTCTCGGTTTCGGGCTCGGGCTCGGGCTCGGGCCCATGACCGGGCCGTTCACGGGATCAGCATCACCTTGCCCACCGTCTCCCGGCCCGCGAGCGCGGCGTGCGCGGCCGGGGCGTCCTCCAGCCGGAAGCGCCATCCGATCACGGGCGTGATCCTGCCGATGGCGGCCTCGGCCAGGGCCCGGCCCTGCAGCGCACGGAAGCGCGAGGGGTCATGGCCCGGGGTGCTGCTGCCGTAGCCGATGACCGTCAGCCCACGGCCGTAGACGAGTCCGCCCGGTATCTCGGTGCCGCGGCCCGACGCGATGCCGTAGACGATGAACCGACCGCCCGGAGCGAGCGTGTCCACCGCCTCCCGTCCCACGTCCCCGCCGACCGAGTCCAGCACCACGTCCACCCCGGAACCGCCCGCGGCCTCCCGTACGAGACCGGCCCATCCGGGCACGCCGTAGTCCACCGCGGCATCCGCGCCGAGCTTCCGTACGACATCCAGCTTGTGCTCGCCCCTGGCCGCCCCGATGACCTTCGCCCGCGCGACCTTGGCGAGCTGCACCAGCAGACTGCCCACTCCCCCCGCGGCCGCCTCGACGAGCACGGTCTGGTCCTCGCGCAATGCCGCGATCTCGATCAGGCCGACGGCGGTGAGGCCCTGTCCGAGCAGGCAGACGGCGCTGTCCAGGGAGAGGTGGTCGGGCAGCACGTGCAGGGCCCGGCGGGCCACCACCGCCCGCTCCGCGTAGCCGCCGGAGCGGGCGGTCTGCCCGGCCACCCGCTTGCCGAGGAGTCCCGGGTCCACCCCGGGTCCGACCGCGCTCACGACTCCTGCGACGTCCCGGCCCGGCGTGTACGGCCGCGGCACCTGCGCCGACTTCCCCGCGCGCACCAGCGTCTCGACGAACTGGACACCCGCCGCGGCGACATCGACCAGCACCTCGCCTTCGCCCGGTTCGGGGTCCGGCACGATCTCCACCCGCATGACCTCGGGCGGGCCGAACTCGGCGACACGGACAGCGCGCATGCGTGGCTCCTCGTCTCTTCTCTTGTTCCGCCTCCCCACGCAATACGAGCCCGGCGTGCGATTTCCTCAACAGCGCGGAACGGCGCGGCAGGTCGGGGCACGGCACGGTGCGGCATGGCACGGACGGCGCTGCGCACGGCCGTCGGTCAGCCCGCTGCGCCCTCGGGCTGGAAAGCGACGAAGACGTTCCCCTCCGTTGTCTGCCCGTCCTTCCGCGACGACGTCTGCCGGAAGCATCGTCGCCCCGGGTGCGGCGCGCGGCGAGCCGGCGCTCGGCCGTCTGCCCGTGCCCGCATCAGAACGCGTACAGGTCCTCGATGTCCTGCGCGTACGCCTGCACGATCGCGCCACGCCGCAGCTTCAGCGAGGGGGTCAGCAGCCCGTCGGCCGCGCTGAATTCGAAGGGCAGGATCCGGAAGGCCCGGACGGATTCGGCCCGTGACACTGCGCTGTTCGCCGCCGTCACCGCCCGCTGGATCTCGGTGCGCAGCTCCTCGTCGAGGACGGCCTGCGAAGGGTCGTGGGAGGAGGGGCCCGACATGTGCTTGCCGCGCAGCCGGAGCCAGTGCTCCAGCGCCTCGGGGTCCAGGGTGATGAGCGCGGCGATGTACGGCCGGTTGTCGCCGACGACCAGGCACTGCGAGACCAGGGCATGGGCGCGGATCCGCTCCTCCAGCACCTGGGGCGAGGTGCTCTTGCCGCCGCTGGTGATGATGATGTCCTTCTTGCGCCCGGTGATGACGAGATAGCCGTCGTCGTCCAGGTAGCCCACATCGCCGGTGGCGAACCAGCCGTCGCGCAGCACCGCCTCGGTGGCCGCCGGGTTGCGGTGGTAGCCCGCGAAGACCACGTCGCCGTACACCCAGACCTCCCCGTCACGGGCGATGTGGACGGCGCACCCGGGCAGCGGCCGGCCCACGGTGCCGAACCGGACGAAGCCAACGGGCTGGCCGGTCACCGCCGCGGTGGTCTCGGTCAGGCCGTAGCCCTCGTAGATGGTGATGCCGGCGCCCGCGAAGAGCAGGCCGAGCTCTCGCCGGAGCGTCGACCCGCCGGACACGGCGTACCGCACCCGGCCGCCCAGCACGGACCGCAGCCGCCCGTACACCATGCGGTCGAACACGGCGTGCACGGCCCGGAGCCACGGCCCCGGGCCGGGCCCCAGGCCCATGTGCCGGCGCTCCACGGCCTCGGCGTAGCGCACCGCGATGTCCACGGCCCGGTCGAAGAGGTCCTGTCTGCCGGACTCCTCGGCCGCCTGCCGCGCCCTGCGGTAGATCTTCTCGAAGATGTACGGGACCGCGAAGACGAAGGTGGGCCGGAAGGACGCGAGTGCGGGCAGCAGCGAGGCGGGCGCGAGATCCGGCTGGTGCCCGAGCGTGACACCGCCGCGCATGCAGAACACCTGCACCATCAGGCCGTAGACGTGGGACAGCGGCAGGAAGGCGAGCAGGGTGGGCTGCTCGCCGCGCTCGGCGAGCAGCTCGTTCCACCCGGCGAAGAGGGTGTCGCACTCGGCCGCGAGATTGGCGTGGGTGATCACGCACCCCCTGGGCCGTCCTGTGGTGCCCGAGGTGTACGTGATGGTGGCGGTCGAGTTCGGTCCCACCGCCTGCCGGTGACGGTGCACCAGCGTGTCGGGGATGTTCCGCCCCTGTTCGGCGAGGCGCTGCACGCACGCGTCGTCGAGCTGCCAGATCCGGCGCAGCAGCGGGAGGCTGTTGCACACCGCGCCCACCGTCATGGCGTGGTCCTCGTGCTCGACCACGATGGCCACCACGCCCGCGTCGGACAGGATCCAGCCCACCTGCTCGGCGGAGGAGGTGGGGTAGACGGGGACGACCTGGGCTCCGATGGACCACAGCGCATAGCTGAACAGGGTCCATTCGTAGCGGGTTCTGGACATCACCGCGACCGGGTCGCCGAACTGGATGCCGCCGGCCAGCAGCCCCTTCGCGAGCGCCAGCACCTCGTCCCGGAACTCGGCCGCGGTCACCTGCACCCACTCGCCGCCGTCCGGATCGCCGCGCCTGGCGAGCTGCGCCAGCTTCGGGTCGCTCTCGGCGACTTGGTAGACCGAGTCCGCGAGACCACCCGAACGCGGAGCCTCCACCAGGTGCGGAAGGCTGTATTCCCGCACGGCACCCCCCTCAACGAGCAACGAGCCTCTGCCGCGTCGCATCCTTCCGGCGGGCAGGCAGCGCACCATACCGGTCGGTCTGGACGCCTGCCTAGGGCTTGATGCGACGCGCGGGCGCCGGCAGCAGCCGCGCCTGGACGGGCCGGCCGTCCACCGTCTCGAACTCGACGACGGTCGCCCTGCCCTGGCGGCGCGTCCGGCACGGCTCGCCGGATCCGGCTGCCCGCCAGTGGCCGCGGAGCGTCACGCGCAGAGTGTGGGGCCGGCTCGGGCTGGTGAGCCAGGGCCTGGACCAGGGACTGAAGTGGCCGACGTAGCGGCCGTGTTCGTACTGGTCGCGGTCGATGCCCTCGTACAGCCGCAGGTCGGGGTCGCAGACGGCCAGGACCAGAGCATCGCCGTCCCGGCGGGTCAGCAGCATCGACGGGGTGTCCACGCCGCGCACCGCCGTCCCCCCGGCCAGCCGGTCCACGGCTTCGAAGGCGGCGTAGCCGGTGATGCCCGTGGCCCGGTCGGTGACGATGTGCGCGGTGGTGTCCGCCCGGAGGGCGGTGTACGGGGCGCGCGCCGGATCCGCCATCTCCTCGGTGAACGCGGCCATCCGCTCCGGCGTGGCCCGCACCACCATCGCGTATGCGTAGCGGCCGCCCCGGGGCGCGGTGCCGTGCCGGATCCAGGCGCTGGCGAAGTCGCCGCTGGTGGGGGCATCGGTCGCCTGGTCGCGCGAGTGCTGGGTGGTCCGCTGGACGCCGATGCGCTGTCCCGCGGGCAGGTAGTAGCCGATGCCCTTGTCGTCCAGCAGCCAGCGTGGTTCGCGGAGTTCGATACCGGGCCGCTCGTACGGAAAGGCGGTCACCGGCTCGGGTCCTTCGACGTACGTCGGGTCCGACGGGGAGGCCAGCCGGGTCTGGAACAGGGTGGTCTCCGTCTCGTGCAGGTGGTCGTCGTTCCCGATCCCGGAGCCGAGGGCGACGATCCGGTCGTCGAAGAGGAAGACCGACGTGCGGGCCCGGTGCGAGCCGTCGTACTTCGGGTGCTCGTGCAGCCGCATCGCGAACATGCCATGACGGCCGTCGATGGCATGCGCGCCCGCGAACCGCTCGTCGGTGAGCAGCATTTCCTCGATCGTGCCGGTCAGGTCGGCGCGCAGGTGCGGCAGCGGTTTGCGGATCGTGGTGGTGCCGGGGCGGCGGTTCCAGTCCCAGCCGGGCTGGCTGTAGCCGCTGTCGGCGTTGGTCACCGGATCGCCGCGGTGCAGCACCTGGATCTGGCCGTATGTGTTGTAGCGGCCGTACCAGTTGGCGCCCTCGTAGACCTCGGTGCTCCACAGGTAGCGGTTGTGCCCGCGGACCGTGACCTGCCAGTTGTCGCGCCGGTGGACGGCGAGGGCCGCGTAGTTGAGGGCCCAGGTGCCGGACGGGTCCGGCTCCGCGGTGATGCCGCGGGCGGCGAGCCGCCCGGCCAGCCGCTTCTGCCGGTCGCTGGGCTCGGCGGGAAGCAACCGCAGGAAGGCGGAGGCGAGTTCGGGGTCGACGTCGCTCGACCCGTCGGGGGTTCCGGCGAACGCCAGCCACTCGTACGGGGTCACGGACAGCGCCGTGGTGCCCCTGGGGTGGCGGCCGGTGAGGGAGATCGGCCAGTGGAACTTGTTGGCGTACAGCCGCATGGTCAGCAGGGCCCGCTTCAGCCAGGCGTGGGCCCGCTCGGAGATACGGAAGGTCCCGCCGCCCATCACGTAGACCAGCGGCGCAAGGCCGCTGAAGCCGTCGCGCGCGTAGTCCGGATAGAACCCGACGTGGTGGAAGGTGGTGCCGTCGGGCTTGATGCCGTCCTGGATGCCGGGGACGGGCAGCAGGGCCCGGTCGAGCCAGTCGCGCAGCGCGTGCAGATACGCCACCTGCTCCGCCTCGGTCTCGTACAGCAGGACGGCCGCGAGCAGCCCCCGGAACGTGGTGCCCAGGATGTCCATGATGCTGCCGTACGCCATGCGGTGGTCCCAGCCGCGGAAGATCCGGCCGAGGCCGGTCAGCCAGGTCACGTCCGCGCGCACCGCACCGAGCAGACCCGCCTCCCGCAGCACGTCACGCATCAGGTGGACGGAGTCGTAGTAGCCGCGGGCGTCGTAGCCGAGGTGGTGGATCGTGCCCTGGCAGCTGCCGTGCGTCCAGCCCTGGTCACGGAGGTGGGCGACGAGCCGCAGGTAGAGCTCGGCGAGAGCGGGGCGGTGGGCGTCGCCCGCGGCGTCGTGCGCCTGGGCGACCGTCTTCATCAGGTCGGTGCAGCCGCGCAGGGTCGCCGCGCCCACGAAGGACTTGAGGTCGGCGGCGATCTGCGGCGGATAGATCTGGGACTGGTACGAGAGGACCGGGCGGCCGGTGCCGGTCGAGGAGCGCTCCGGTACGCCGAGCTCCGCGACCTGGGCGGTGAGCGCGGCCACGTAGGCGTCGTCCGCCCTCACGGCCGCGGCCAGGTACTCGTCGTGGTAGCGGGCGAGGAGTGTGCGCAGGGAGGACCGGTCCTCCTCCGAGGGGGCGGGTGCGGGGAGTTGACGTTTCTTCAGGAGCTGGTCGAAGAGGTAGAGGGCCTGCCAGTGCTGGGCGTCCCACACGTCGCCCTCGCGGCAGACCTCGGGCACCTGCACGTCGCGGGTGGGCCCGTCGGGCCGCACCGCCACATTGAGCAGGAGCTGGTCCAGATGGAGGGTGCCGGAGCGGCGCGGCGCGATGATGCGGACGGTGTCCATGTCCGGGTGCGCCCGGCCGTGCATGTCGTACCCGTAGCGCACCCAGGCGGTGCGCCAGCCGGTGAAGCCGAGGCGGAAGTCGAACCAGGCGTCGGTGCGCTCGCCCCGGCCGAACTCGAAGCGGATCGCGTCGTCGGCGGGCTCCTCGTTGAAGACCCAGACGGAGAAGGTGTCCACGGTGCCCTGCCACGCCTGGTCGTCGAGCGGGCGGTACGGGTCGGCGCCGTACGCCAGGTCGGCGCGGACGACGATGCGGGACCGTGCGTCGTGGTCCCAGCGCAGCGAGTGGCCGCCGCAGATCGCGGCCCGGTCGCTGATGCTGAGCCGGGATCCCTTGCCTGCCGCCATCTGGGGCGGGACCGCGGTCTCGAGGAGGAAGGCGGGCGGCTGGAGGGCCAGCGCCCGGCGCTCGAGGTCGGCCGGAGGGGTGGCGGGGGCGGTGCCGGGCTCCGCGCTCTCACGGACGGCCGCCCCCGCCGGAACGGCCGGGAGGACGAGGCCCCCCGCAGCGCCGAGGGCGGCGGCCTTGAGAACCGTACGGCGGGGCGTCCGTGTGGCGTCGTCCGACAAGGTGCCTTCTCCTTCGGTCACTTGCCATGGAAGGGTGGATCGAACCGACAAGGGTCGTGTGGCGAGTCTTCCCCGCCGTCGGCCCCATGTGCGGGAATGAATCCGGGCCGGCCCCGCCCGCCGTCGCGCCGAATTCCTTCCTCCGGTCACCCCACCAATCCAGCCGTCGGGTGCGGAATGATGGGAACCTGACCGTATGGGCTGGGAAGAGGTCGCCGACCAGCTGTACGCGCTGCCGCCCGAGCAGTTCACCGCGGCGCGCGACGAGGCGGCGAAGACCGCGCCCCGCGGGCAGGCGGCGAAGATCCGCGCGCTGCGGCGCCCGACCCTGGCCGCCTGGGCCCTGAACCTCCTGGTCCGCAGCGACCGCGACCGGATCACCGCGCTGCTCGGGCTCGGCGAGCAGCTGCGCCGTGCCCACCAGGACCTGGACGGCCGGCAACTGCGCGCGCTGTCGCAGCAGCAGCGGCGGCTGGTGACCGCCCTGTCCCAGGAGACCCAGCAGCTGGCCGCCGAGGCCGGGCGGCCGGTGGGCGAGAGCGTGCTGCGCGAGGTGGAGGCCACCGTGCAGGCCGCGCTCGCCGACCCCGACGCCGCCGAGGAGCTGGCCACCGGGCGTATGACCAAGGCTCTGGCGCCGCCTGCCGGTTTCGGCCCGCCGGTCAGCGCCACCGTGCATCCGCTGCGCCCCCGCGAATCGGCGCCGCAGCGCAAGGCCCCGTCGCGCGCTTCCGCACCGGCCCGGCCGGCGTCGGTGACCTACTTGTCCCGGCGCGCGGAGGAGGCCGAGGAGAGGGCACGCGCGGAGCGGGAGCGGCGGGCGCGGCTGTCCGAAGCCCGCGCAGAGGCGGACGGGCTGGAGCGCGAGGCCCGCGCCGCGGAGAAGGAAGCCGCCGTCGCGGAGCGGCGGCTCGCCGCAGCGGAGGAGCGGCGGCACGAGGCCGAGGACCGGGTGCGGGAGCTGGAGGCCGCGCTGCGGGAGGCCCGGGAAGCGCTGACCGAGGCGAGGAAGGCCGAACGCACCGCCCGCGCGCCGGCGCGGCGGGCGCACGAGACGGCCGAACGGGACCGCAGGCGAGCCCGGGAGGCATCCACGCAGGTGGAGCGCCTGCGGGCCGAGGACGCAGCGCCCCGCGGCCGCGGAGGCAGGCGCTGACAGCCCCCGCGCCCCGAGCTTTTTCCGCCTGCCCGGGCCCACTCGTGCCATCCCGGCCATGACGGCGAGCCGAGCCCCTGGTGGACATTCGCGAGCCCCGCTGACACGGCACTCGGCGTCGCCCGGCGCGGCGTGGGCGGGCGCGGGGGCAAGGACCGGAAGGACTACCCGGTCAACCTCTTCTGGCACGAGAACGATATGGAGGGGCAGCTGGAGGTCGTCCGCAAAGACGGCTGCGAATTCGGCACCCTCGAGGCCGTCGTGACACTCGCTCACGACAGCTTCGACTCCTACACCCCACCGGCAGTCCGTTCACCGACGGCCGGGAGAACATCGACGGCAGCCTCGTCCTCCAGGGCTTCGACGGGGCATCGCACCCGACCAGCCGCGCCGACAGCGGCAAGGACGACGCCGTCCACGCGCCGCGATCCGAGCCGGACTTACCTCAGCAATCCCGACCGGCCCTGACGGCCCTTGCGCTCGCCCGGCGACGGCCCCGCGAACCCGGCGACGGGGCGCCGGAGCCGCCCGCTTCTTGCGGGCCCTCATTGCACGGTGCGCGGTACACGCTTCCGCTTCTCCGTGCCGGACAGTTCGCTCTCGACGCCCACGCCACTTCCATGACATCACCGCAGCCCACTGCCGTCCAGGGGCTGTCCATGACCCACTCCGGCCTCCTTCGCGAAGGGGGGACGCGCTGCGCGGCGGGGCGCCGCGGCCTAGGCTGCCGTGCATGAGCGGACACTTTGACGTCGTGGTCCTGGGCGCGGGCCCGGGAGGGTATGTCGCCGCCATCCGGGCGGCCCAGCTCGGCCTCAGAACGGCGATCGTCGAGGCGCGGTACTGGGGCGGGGTCTGCCTGAACGTCGGCTGCATCCCGTCCAAGGCCCTGCTGCGCAACGCCGAGCTCGCGCACATCTTCACCCAGGAGGCCAAGACCTTCGGCATCCGGGTGGACGGCCAGGTGAGTTTCGACTACCGCGAGGCCTTCAACCGCAGCCGCAAGGTCGCTGACGGGCGCGTCAAGGGCGTGCACTTCCTGATGAAGAAGAACAAGATCACCCAGTACGAGGGGATCGGCAGCTTCATCGACGCGCACACCCTCCAGGTCACGGTCGCCGACGGCAACACCGAGACTCTCTCGTTCGATCACTGCATCATCGCCACGGGCGCGACCACCCGGCTCCTGCCCGGCACATCCCTCAGCCCGCGGGTGGTGACGTTCGAGGAACAGATCCTCAGCGACGAGCTCCCGCAGAGCATCGTGATCGCGGGCGCGGGCGCCATCGGCGTCGAGTTCGCGTATGTGCTGCACAACTACGGCGTCCAGGTCACGCTGGTGGAGTTCCTCGACCGCATCGTGCCTCTGGAGGACGAGGACGTCTCGGCCGAGCTGGCGCGCCGCTACCGCAAGCTGGGCATCAACGTGCTGCCGTCCACCCGCGTCGAGGCCATCGACGACTCCAGCGACAAGGTGCATGTCATCGTCACCACCGGCGGGCAGCGGCAGACCCTCGAGGCCGACAAGGTGCTGCAGGCCATCGGCTTCCAGCCGCGGATCACGGGCTTCGGCCTGGAGAACGCGGGCGTGCGGCTGACCCAGCGCGGCGCCATCGACATCGACGCCCGCTGCCGTACGAATGTCCAGCACATCTTCGCCATCGGCGACGTGACGGCCAAGCTCATGCTGGCGCACGCGGCCGAGGCGATGGGGATCGTCGCGGCCGAGACGATCGCCGGTGCGGAGACCATGGAGCTGGAGTACGTGATGATCCCGCGGGCCACGTACTGCCAGCCACAGATCGCGAGTTTCGGCTGGACGGAGGCCCAGGCGCGCGAGCAGGGCTACGACGTGCGGGTGGCCAAGTTCCCTTTCACGGCCAACGGCAAGTCGCACGGGCTCGGCGACACCGTGGGATTCGTCAAGATCATCAGCGATGGCCGGCACGGGGAACTCCTGGGCGCCCACCTGATCGGCCCCGAGGTGACCGAGCTCCTGCCGGAGCTCACGCTGGCCCAGCAGTGGGACCTCACCGTCCACGAGGTGGCGCGGAACGTGCACGGGCACCCGACGCTCGGCGAGGCGGTCAAGGAAGCGGTCCACGGCCTGGCGGGCCACATGATCAACATGTGACGCGAGGGCCCAGGGGGGCGGCCGGGGTCAGCCGGCCCAGTCGAGGAGCGGCTCGTGCCGCTCCGGCGCCCGCAGCTGCGCCAGTGCGTGCTTCTCCAGCTGCCGCACCCGCTCACGGGTCAGCCCCACATGCTCGGCGACCTGCTTGAGCGTGTGCGTCTTCCCGTCGTGCAGGCCGTACCGCAGGGTGAGGATCATCGCCTCCCGGGGCGGCAGGGTCCCGATGGTCTGGCGGAGCTGCTCGGCGAGCGCGCGGTACTCCACGACATCCGGCGCCTGGAGCACCTCGGTGTCCTCGATCAGGTCGCCGACCACGGTCTCGCCCTTGTCGCCGACGGGGGTGTCGAGGCTGATCGCCTCGCGGCCGACCCGGCGCAGCCGGGTGACCTTCCCGACCGGGAAGCCGGTCTCGGCTGCCGCCTCCTTTGCGGTCGGCTCCCGGCCGAGCCGCAGCTGCAGGTTCCGCTCGGCCCGGCCGAGCTTTGACAGGTCTTCGACGACGTGGACGGGCAGCCGTACGGTGCGGGCGTACTGGGCCAGGCCGCGCTCGATGGCCTGCCGGATCCACCATGTGCCGTAGGTGGAGAACTTGTAACCCTTGGTGTAGTCGAACTTCTCGACCGCCCTGATCAGCCCCAGGTTCCCTTCCTGGACGACGTCCAGGAACGGCAGGCCGCGACGGCTGTGCCGCTTGGCCACGGAGACGACCAGGCGGAGGTTGGCCCGGATCATGTGGTCCTTGGCGTGCTGCCCGTCGCGGGCGATGACCTCCAGCTCCCACCGGCCCTCCGCGGGCAGGTCGCGCCCGTCGGCCTCGGCCTCCCGCAGCAGCTCGTCCGCGTAGACGCCGGCCTCGATGCGCTTGGCCAGGTCGACCTCCTGCTCGGCATTGAGCAGGGGGGTGGCGGCGATCTGTGCCAGGTATTGGCGCAGCAGATCGGGCTCTTCGTCCGGCCCGGCCGGATCGGTCCTGTGAGGAGCGGCGGCAACGCTCGGCTCCACTGGCATGGTGTCACCTTCTCTTCGAACCGTGGCCCGCGCCCCGTCCTCGGGAACCGTTCGTCAGCCGTGGGCCACACGAGCTGGCGTACCCTTCCCGCCTCCGTTCACGCGCCGCGCGGCCCGGCCATCCGCGGCATAGGCCCGTTCTGATCGAGGGCCCGGGGCGCCGGACGCTCCGCCCCGCACCGAGGGGTCCCGTGGCGGCGAGCCTCCCCGAACAAAGCACATGAAAGGTTCATAAAGGACACGGTATGCCTCTGCTTCCGTCGACCGGAGAGCCTGACATGCGACTGCTGCTGGTCCACCCCAGTGCGCTGATGTACTCCGAGATCTTCCTCCGGCTCGAGCCGCTGGGGCTGGAGCGGGTGGCGGCGGCGGCCCGCGACGCCGGTCATCAGGTACGGGTGGTGGACCTGCAGGTGCTGTCCCGGCGGGTGCTCGACCGGGAGCTGGCGTCCTTCGCCCCCGAGGCGCTCGGGATCTCCCTGAACTATCTCGCCAACATCCCCGAGGCCATCGAGATCGCCCACCAGGCCAAAGCGGCCTCACCGGGGTGCTTCGTCTTCTTCGGCGGCCACAGCGTCTCCTTCATCGCGGAGCACGTGCTGGCCCAGGCGGAGGGCGCGGTGGACGCGGTCGTACGCGGGGAAGGGGAGCCGGCGGTCGCCCCGCTGCTCGAGGCGGCGCGCGACGGGGGCCTGGAGACCGTACCGGGAGTGGTCAGCGCGGCGGGGCGCGGCCCGACGCCGAAGATGCTGGACAGCCTCGACCACCCCCGGCCCGCGCGGGATCTCATGCGCCGCCGCAACCGCTACTTCATCGGCGAACTCGATCCGTGCGCCTCCATCGAGTTCACCCGCGGCTGCCCGTGGGACTGCTCCTTCTGCTCCGCCTGGACCTTCTACGGCCGCAGCTACCGCAAGGCGTCGCCGGAGGCCGCCGCCGAGGAGATGGCCACCATCCGGGAGCCCCATGTCTTCATCGTCGACGACGTCGCCTTCATCCGCCCCGAGCACGGCCACGGCATCGCCGCGGAACTCGAGCGCCGGCGCATCCGCAAGCAGTACTACCTGGAGACCCGCAGCGACGTGCTGCTGCGCAACCTGGATGTGTTCGAGCGCTGGTCAAGCCTCGGACTGAGGTACATGTTCCTGGGCATGGAGGCCATCGACGCCGAGGGCCTCGACCTGTTCCGCAAGCGCATCAGCCCGGACGAGAACGTCCGGGCGCTCGAAGTGGCGCGCAAGCTGGGCATCAACGTCGCCATCAATCTCATCGTCGACCCCGCGTGGGACGAGGAGCGCTTCCGCATCGTCCGCGAGTTCGCGCTGTCGGTGCCGGAGATCGTGCACCTCACGGTGATGACCCCGTACCCGGGTACCGAGATCTGGCACACGGAGGCGCGCCAACTCACCACCCGGGACTACCGCTTGTTCGACATCCAGCACGCGGTGGTGCCCACGCGGCTCCCGCTGGAGGTGTTCTACCGCGAACTCGTCCGCACGCAGGCCGTGATCAACCGCAAGCACCTGGGGCTGCGGACGGCGATCGGTGCGATGGGGGTCCTCGGCCGCAACCTCGCGCGCGGGCAGACCAACTTCGCCCGCATGCTGTGGAAGTTCAGCCGGGTCTACAACCCGACCCGCCAGCTCGCCGACCACGCGCGCGAGGTCAGGTACGAGCTGCCGCTGCCCCAGCGCCGCGAGGCGCCCGGCCGCCAGGACCTCTTCATCCACACCAGGCCGGTCAGCCGGTCGCGCGGCGAGAGCAGCGTCGCGGCCCAGCCGCGGGACGAGGGCTGAGCCTGAACCGGTCCGCGGGCGCGGGGAGGGCGAAAGACCCCGGCACCGGCAGGGCGGCACGGCGGCGCGGTGGCGCCCCCGCCACCGAGGGGGGAGACGGTGACGGGGGCGCGGTTCGGGGAGGCGTGGGGAATGGGGCGTTTCAGTGCTGCGCCGGGCGGAACCTGCGGTAGAGCAGGGCGCCGCCCAGCAGCAGTCCGGCGCCGGCCGGGACGACGTAGCCCGGCACGCCCGCGCCGGTCTGGGCCAGGGTCTCGGTCTCCGTCGGCGCGATGGCGTGGACGCCGGCCGTCCGCGGCGGCACCGGCTTGTCCGCCGTCGGAGGCTGCGGGGTACGGGGCTTGTGGGGACGGTCCCCGGAGCCGTTCGAGGAGGAGTTGCCGACCGCCGCGTTGCCGATGCCGCCGACGTTGACCGAGTTGCCCGTGACGTTGACCGGGACGTCCACCGGCAGCTGCACGGTGTTGCCCGACGCGATGCCCGGGGAACCCCTTCCTCGCGCGTGAGCGGTGGCGCCGGCCGGTGCCGAGGAGTGCGAGCCCTCCCCGTAGTCGCCGCCGTGGCCGCGCGAGTCGTTGACGCAGCGGTTGCCGGCCGCGGGGCTGAGCAGGCCCACGGCGTTGACGGTGTTCCCGCACACATTGACCGGGACGTGGACCGGGGCCTGCACGGTGTTGCCCGAGACCACTCCCGGCGACCTGGCTGCGGTGCCCTCGGCACCCGCGTCGGCGTGCGCGTACCCCGCGGCCGCGGCCAGCACGCCGCCCGTGGCCACCGCGGTGACCAGGCCATTTCTGGCGACCCGTCTCATGCGTTTCCTGCCTTCCAGTCATACTCGCGGGACACACGCCCGCACCGAAGACAACGCGGCACGGCCATACGGGTTATGGCTCATATGCCTTTCACCCCATCGAGTGGACGGCTTATCGACCTGACGCTCGACCCGGGCCCAATGGGATCGATGATCGGCACGTTCGCCCGTCGGACAAGCGGAGTTGGGCGCACGGATCCAGCGGACAGCGCCTCCTATGGAGTGTCATGTCCTCGTTTATCGAGGACTGACCATCCCATGGCTGAGGGAAGTTGCTGTGCGCCTATTGCGGGCGGTATGCGGGGCGGCGGCTGTCGTGGTGGCCGTCAGGAGCGCCACTTCACTCGCGCGGTTCAGCCTCGGGTCTCTCCGCCTCGGTCCGGGCCCTGGAGCGGGAGCTGGGGGCCCTGCTCTTCGTACGGACCACCAGCAGTGTGGAGCTGGCCGGCGCCGGCCGGGCGCTACTGGTGGAGGCGTCCCGCACGCTGGCCGGGGTGCGCGCGCTCGTCGGCCACGGGCTCGGAGTCGCCGTCGTCCCGCGGCCGATCGCCCGCAAGCCGGAGGCGGCCGCCCTGTCGGCCGTACCGCTGGCCGGTGACCCGAGCCGGAGTGGGAGGTCTCGGTCGCCGTCCCCGCCTCCGACCGGCTCGCGCCCGCTGCGCACGAGCTGCTCTCCTACCTCCGCGACCCGTGCCTGCCCGGCGGCTGCCAGGCCCCTCGATCGTCTCGACCGGCGCTTCCCGCGGGCGAGTTGAGGACGGCGTGGTGACCCCGGACGGTCACGAGCGCACCGTGGCCCCGTTCGGTCACGACGGTACGGTGACCCGGCTGCGGAGCCTCAGCCGGACCTGGACCTCCTGGTCACCGGGCACGACGTGCCCCTCCTCCTCGACCCTGAACGAGCGGGAGAGCGCCTCCTCCAGCTGCCGTACGGGCCGGTGGCAGCCGAAGAGGTCGGCCGTGACCGATCCTCCGAGGGCCGCCGGCTCCCCTGCCGGGCCCGGGGTGCGTACGTCATAGGTACTGATCCACACCATCGGGTTGGCCAGCAGCGGAGGCCGCTCGCAGTGCGCTCCGGTCTCCCGGTCGACGGCCGCAGGGAACGCCGCCCCCAGGACATCGAACACGGAGTCCGCGTCCTGCGGGGAGCAGTCGGTGAGATGGACACTGACGTGGGCCGAGTGCTGCAGGGTGGTCATCGCGGGTGCTCCTTGGGGTGCCGGCGCTGAGGCCGACGCTAGGAGAGAGTGCGGGCCGGCGCGCGACGGGCGGCGCGTCCGTGTCCGTTCCACGGCTCGGCCGCGGCGCCGGCCTCGCTCTCCAGCTGCTCGGCCATGCGGAGGAGCTGCGCCTCGGCGCCGCGCCCGCGGGTACGGACCAGGGCCTCGGCGAGGTCGGACAGCTTGCGGTTGGTGCGCTGCGACAGACGGCGCAGCAGGGTCATCGCCCGCTCCACGTCGCACTCCAGCACGTACATGACGATGCCGCAGGCCTGGTCGACGACGGGGCGGGTGCGCAGTGCGGTGTCGAGCTGGTCCACCTCGGCGAGGACCTCGCGGTACTGGCGCTCGCGCAGCAGTCCCGTGGTGGCGAGGTCGCCGAGGAGGGCGGTCGCGCCGTATGCGGCGTTCTGCAGGAAGCCGGGGCGGAACCCGTAGACCGTGAGGGTCACGGTCAGGAACTGGCGGCGGAACGGCAGGGTCATGCTGGAGCGGACGCCCGTGTCCAGGGCCCTCGCCCGGTAGCTGGGCCACCGGTTGTCGTGCAGCAGGTCGTCCGCGGCGGACGGGAGGCCGGTGGCCAGGGCCGAGGGGATCGGGCCCTCGCCCGACTCCCACTGCACGGAGACCAGCGGGGCCAGGTCGGGGTGGGTGACGGCGGTCGTGGGTGGTTCGCCGCGGTCTGTCCCTTCGGGGGCGATGACCGTTGCGGTGGCTCCGCAGCAGGCCGGATTGCATGAGGCCGCCTGCTCCACGAGCTCCGCGAGGCCGCCGTCCGGCGGCCCCGTCTCGCGGTCGAGCGGAATGTTCCGGTACTCCGGCATTGAGTAGCTTCCTCGATCGGTTCCCTCCACACCGATCGTCTGCCCACCGGAGAACGCTGTCAACGTCATCCCTGGGCGGCGCGGTCGCCGTCAGAGGCGGCGGTACATGATGTGCAGCCCCACGTACCCCTTCTCGGGGTGCCGGAACCCCTCGGGCAGCGTCCCGATGATCTCGAAGCCGAGTGAGCGCCACAGCGCCACGGCCCGGGTGTTCGTCTCCACGACGGCGTTGAACTGCATCGCGCGGTAGCCCTCCCGGCGCGCCCACTCCAGGGCGTACTCCCCCAGGGCGCGGCCCACGCCCTGCCCGGAGTGCCCGGGGGCGACCATGAAGCCCGCGCCCGCGATGTGGGACGCCGGTCCCAGGTGGTTGGGGTTCATCTTGGCCGAGCCGAGGACGGTCTCTTCGTCGTCGACGGCGACGACCGTGTGCCCCGGGGGCTCCAGGAGCCACCACTCCCGGCCCTCCTCCTCGCCGAGGTCGCGAGGGTAGGTGTAGGTCTCGCCCGCGGCGACGATCCGGTGGAAGAACGGCCAGATCGCGGGCCAGTCGTCGGCGGTGGCGGCTCTGATGCGCATGGTGGTCATCCTGCTCCGGGAGGCCGCGCGCCGCGAGGGATTTTCCGGTCCGCCGCGGCAAAGGCGACAGAAGATGTCGGCTTTCCGTGTCACATGGTGCCGAACTCCCGCAAGGCGCTGGGTCTGCGGCGCGACCCGCGGTTCCCACTCCAGGCGAACCCGGGCCCGATACGGAGATGGCGGGCGGTGACGTCCGGCTGAGCGGGCGCGCGTCGACAGCCCGCCCCGCGAGGACACCTGGCGGTTTCCCGGGCGTGCCGCACAGCTCGGCACCCAGGGCGTGCCGCACCGCACGGCGCGCGCTTGTCGGTCCTCCGTCCACCTCCGATTCCCTCCGCGGTCGCCTCATTGCGGCCCAACTCCCTTACGCTGCTGCCACTTTCACCACCCCCCACACGAAGGTGGCATCGCATGCGCACAATCCGCCCCGCCGGTACGGCCGTGGCCCTGGTGTCCGCGGCCGCTCTGCTCGCCGGAGCCGCGCCGGCCGGCGCCGGGACCTCGGACACCGGAGCCCTCCCGTACTCCGGATCCACGTCGGTCGGCGTGCACAACGCCTATGAGAAGGCCAAGTACCCGTACTTCGCCGACGCGCTGGACTCCGGCGCCGGGCTCCTGGAGCTCGACGTGTGGACCAACGGGCTGAGCAAGCGCTGGCGGGTCTCGCACAACAACCCGGTGGGCAGCGACAACAACTGCGAGAACGCCGCGTCCCCGGCCGAACTGCGCACCAAGCCGCGCAACCAGAGCCTGGACGGCTGCCTCTCCGACATCAGGGCCTGGCACGACGCCCACCCCGGCCATCGCCCCGTCCTGCTGAAGATCGAGCTGAAGGACGGCTTCAACGACCGGGGCGGTCTCGGCCCCGACGAGTTCGACGCCCTGGTCGGCGAGAAGCTGGGCGACGCGCTGTTCCGCCCCTCCGACCTCCTCGGCGGCCATGCCACTCTCGACGAGGCGGTGCGGGCGGGCGGCTGGCCGGCCAGGTCCGCACTCGCGGGCACGTTCCTGATCGAGCTGATCCCCGGCACCGTCGAGGAGAGCAACCCGTTCGACACGCTGTGGACCGACCGCGAGTACGCGGGGCACCTGCGGAATCTGGCCGCGTCCGGGAGCCTGAGCCGGGCCACCGCCTTCCCGGCCGTCCACGGGGCCGCGGCGGGCGACCCGCGGTCCCGGTACGCGGACCCGGCGATCCGCCCCTGGTTCGTCGTCTTCGACGGCGACGCGTCGACGTACGTCACGGACACCGCGATCGACACGGCCTGGTACGACCGGCGCCACTACCTGATGATCATGACCGACGCGCACGGGGTCTCCCCCGCCATCGACGCCGTCAGCCCCCCGGAGGCCGACGCGCACGCCCGCGTCGCCGCCCTCGCCGCCGACCACGGCAGCATCGTCACGAGCGACTGGTACCCGCTGCCACAGGTTCTCGCCACGGTGCTGCCCCGCGGCTGAACCTCCGCCGGATCCCGGTCAGGCAGCTCCGGGCAGCCGTGAGGCCTGCATCCGCGGCCGCCACCGGCTCGGCCCACGCCATCTGTCGCCCCTCGTCGCGCTCCATCACACTGGTCGCACTCCCCCAACTACCGTTGGGCGGTGCCCCCTGGCCACAGGGCCAGCACGAGGGAGGCGCGGCATGGTGATGTCGGTCGACCGGTGGCGGCACGTACTCGCCTCGCCGTGGCAGCGCGGCGCTGTGGCGGCCGCCGCGGGCGCCCTGCCCGCGCTGGCCTTCCCCGAGCCGTCGCTGTGGTGGTTCGCGTACGCCGCCCTGGTGCCGTGGCTGCTCCTCATCCGCTCCGCCCCGACCTGGCGCCGCGCCGCGTACGACGGCTGGCTCGGCGGGGCCGCCTTCATGGTGGCGGTGCACCACTGGCTGATGCCGAATCTGCATGTCTTCACGCTGGTCGTGGGCCTGCTGCTGGGCGTGCTCTGGGCGCCGTGGGGCCTGCTGGTCAGACGGCTGCTGGGCGGCGCACCGGGCCCGCGCCGGGTGGCGGGCGCGCTGGTGCTGGTGCCGTCCGGCTGGCTGGCGGTGGAGCTCGTCAGATCCTGGGATCTCCTCGGCGGGCCGTGGGGGCTGCTCGGCGCCAGCCAGTGGCAGGTCACGCCCGCGCTGCGGCTGGCCTCGCTCGGCGGCGTGTGGCTGGTCAGCTTTCTGATCGTGGTGCTCAACACGGCGTTTGCGATATGCGTCGCGCTGCCCACCGCCCGTACGGCCGCAGTGGCGGGCGGGCTGACGGTCGCCGTCGCGGGCAGCGCGGCATGGGCCTGGGCCCCGCTGCCCGACCGTACGGGCAGCGTGCGGATCGCCGTCGTCCAGCCCGGTGTCATACAGGGCGGGGTCGACGGCCAGGAGCGGCGCTTCGACCGGGAGGAGGCACTGACCCGGCAGCTGGCCGGGCAGGCCGTGGACCTGGTCGTGTGGGGCGAGAGCAGCGTCAGCTCCGACCTGGGCCGCCGCCCCGACCTGCGGGACCGGCTGACCGCGCTGTCCCGCGAGGTGGGGGCGGACCTGCTGGTGAACGTGGATGCGCGGCGCTCCGAACGGCCCGGAATATTCAAGAGCTCGGTGCTCGTGGGCCCGGACGGGCCGACCGGGGCCCGCTACGACAAGATGCGCCTGGTGCCGTTCGGCGAGTACATCCCGTTCCGGTCCGTGCTCGGCTGGGCCACCTCGGTCGGCGAGGCGGCGGCGGAGGACCGCAGGCGGGGTGCGGCACCGGTGGTGATGGACGTGCCGGGCGGGGGCGGGCTGCGGATCGGACCGCTGGTCTGCTTCGAGACGGCGTTCCCCGACATGAGCCGCCGGCTGGTGCGGGACGGCACGGAGGTGCTCGTCGCCCAGTCGGCCACCAGCACCTTCCAGCAGAGCTGGGCACCCGGGCAGCACGCCTCGCTGGCCGCGCTGCGGGCCGCCGAGACCTGGCGGCCCATGGTGCACGCGACGCTGACCGGGGTCAGCGCGGTGCACGGCCCGCGCGGCGAGGCGGTGGGCGACCGGCTGGGCACGAGCAGCAGCACCGCCACGGTCTACGAGGTGCCGCTCGGTGGCGGCACCAGCCCGTACGTCCGGTTCGGCGAGTGGGCGCTGTACGGGTCGCTGGCCGCGCTCGCCGCCTTCGGAGCTCTCGATGCGGCCCGGGCGTTCAGGCGGCCTGCTCCAGGGCCTCCCGCACCACCCGTTCACACAGCTCATGGGTCCGCAGGGCATCCTCGGCGCTGAGCACCTTCCCGGCCCGTACGGCGTCGAGGAACGCGAGGACGATCTGCTCGATGCCGCGCTGGCGGGCCACCGGGACCCAGTCGCCGCGGCGGCGCACGGTCGGCTGGCCCTTGTGGTCGATCACCTCGGCGAGGTTGACGACCTGCCGCTTGGTGTCCTGCCCCGAGACGTCGAGGATCTCCTCGGTGGACCCGCTCATCCGGTTCATGGTGCCGATGGCGGTGAAGCCGTAGCCGGAGAGCTGCAGTACGACGTGGTGCATCAGCCCGTCCCGCATCTTGGCGCGGACATCGACGTGCTCCACGGTGCCGGGCGCCAGGAAGCGGAGCGTGTCGACGACGTGGATGAAGTCGTCGAGGACGAGGGTGCGCGGGTCCTCGGGCAGGCCCACCCGGTTCTTCTGCATCAGGATCAGGTCGCGGGGGTGCTCCAGGCACTGGGCGTAGCCGGGCGCGTAGCGGCGGTTGAAACCGACGGCGAGGCTGACCCGGCGCTCGTCGGCGAGCCGTACGAGCCGCTCGGAGTCGGCGTAGTCGTAGGCGAGCGGCTTGTCGACGTACGTCGAGATCCCGGCCTCAAGGAGCCGGCCGGCGATCTCGGCGTGGGCGGTGGTGGCGGCGTGCACGAAGGCCGCGTCCGGGCGGGCCTCGATGAGCGAGTCGAGGCCTGTGTGGAGCCGCTCTCCGGGGATGTGGTGGGCCGCTCCGATCCGGTCGAGGGTGGCGCGGTCGCGGGTCTGCAGGTGCAGTTCCAGGCCGGGCTGGGTGCCCAGGACGGGCAGGTAAGCCTTCTGGGCGATCTCGCCGAGCCCGATGCAGCCGACCTTCACCGTGGGTCTCCTCAGTTCTGATCAGTTCTGAGCGTCAGTTCTGCGCGGCGCGCGTGCTCTCCGCCTCCTGTGCCCCGGCAGCATACGTGTCATGCGGCGGCCGCCAGTCGGCGATGCCGTCGAGGCCGCGCAGCGCGAGGCGGGGTCCGAGGAGGCCGACGGCGGCGAACAGCGCGGTGCGCAGGGCGAAGGCGGGCCGGGAGGACCAGGTGGTGAGCCTGCCGATCTGGCCGGACCGGCGTACGACGTCCGTAGTGCGGGCCAGCCGCTGGTCGGTGTACGCGGCGAGAGCCGCCGCCACGTCGCCGTCCGGAGACGCGAGCAGGCTGAGCACGACGGCGTCCTCGATGGCCTGGCAGCCGCCCTGGCCGAGGTTGGGGGTCATGGGATGGGCGGCGTCGCCGAGGAGAGCGACGCGGCCGCGGTGGTGGGCGGGCAGCGGCGCGGCCGCCGCGTACACATCGTGGCGCAGCAGCACGCCCGGCTCGGCGGCGGCCAGGACGGCGGGCACAGGGTGGTGCCAGTCGCCGAACCGCCGGAGCAGCTCCGCCTTCTCGTTGTCCGGAGCCTTCTCCCCGGGCGGTACGGCCGCGGTGGCGTAGGCGTAGACCCGGCCGTCGTGGAGCGGGACCGTTCCCCACAGCGTGCCCCGCCCCCAGGTCTCGTGCGGCTGGAAGGGCTCGTCGAGCGGGGGGACAACGACCCGCCAGGCGGTGAACCCGGCGTAGCGGGGCTCGGGGTGGCCGGGAAAGAGGGCGCGCCGCACCGCGGAGTGGATGCCGTCCGCGGCGACGACCAGCTCGGCTTCGAGGTCCCCGGCGGGGGTGGTGACGCGGGCGGGGCGGCCGGGCGCGCCGGGGGTGCCCGGCACGCCGGGGTCGGCGAGTGCGGCCGGGGCCGCGGTCCGCAGGGCGCCTTCGGGCAGCCGGGCGGCGAGCAGTCCGGCCACGGCGGCGCGATGGGCGACGACCACCGGGCCGCCGTACCGCTCGACGGCGGCGGCGCTGGTCGCGCGCGACAGCCAGCGGCCACTGGGCAGCCGCAGGCCGCCCTCGCCCTGCCAGAAGGACATGGCACGGACCTCGTCACCGGCGCCGATGACATCGAGGGCGCGGTGGGCGTTGGGGGCGAGCGCGATTCCGGCCCCGACCGGCTCCAGCGAGGCGGCCCGCTCGAGGACGGTGACGGACCAGCCGCCGCGATGCAGCCCCGCGGCGGCGGTGAGTCCGCCGATTCCTGCGCCGATCACCACGGCCCTTGGCTGTCCCATGGCTCCTCCCCGACTCCTGGCACTACACCTGTAGTGACACCGTACTACAGCCGTAGTGCCGACGGTAGATTGACGTCATGGAACCCAGCACGACCGGCACCTCCTCGCGCCTCGAACTGATCGCGGACACCGCCCTCGGCCTGCTCGCCGAGCGAGGGATGCGCGGGCTCACCCACCGGGCGGTCGACGAGGCGGCGGGCCTGCCGGCCGGATCGACCTCGAACCACGCGCGGACCCGGGCCGCACTGCTCGAAGCGGCAGTCCGGCGGCTGGCCGCACGGGAGGCGCAGGTGCTCACGCCGGAGGAGATGCCGGTGCCGGGCGGCGGATCCGGGGGGCTGACCGACGCCCTCGCCCTCGCCCTGCACCGGTATCTGACGCGGCATCGGCAGCTGGCCATTGCGCGCTACGAGCTGGCCCTGGAGGCGACCCGGCGGCCCGAGCTGCGCGAGATCTACGACAGTTCGGGCCGGGCCTTCCGCGAGCCGGCGGTCCAGCTCATGACGGCAGCCGGGTCCCGCGATCCCGAGCGGCACGCGCTGTCGCTGGTGGCCTGGTGCGACGGGATCATGTTTTCCTGCACAGCCGGCTCCTACCATGCCCGGACCCCCACGCTCCCGGAGCTGCGGGACGGCTTCGCGGAGCTGCTGCGCGGCATGCTGACCGGATGAGCCGCGACTGACCGGATGAGCGGTGGGCGGGACCGGCTGTGCCGGAGCCGCCAGTCGGGACCATCGGTGCCGGAGCGAGAAGCCCACAGCGTGGCGGGCCCCGGCGGCCCGCCGCGCCGTCCCCGAGGGCGAGCGCTACGGCCGCCGGCCGCCCAGCCGCAGTTCGAGGCGCGCGATGGCGGCCCGGATGCCGTCGCCGTAGTCGTCGTCGCCGAGCGCCGACGAACGCTCCCGTGCCCGGTCCAGCTCCCGGCGGGCCGCCGCGGGCTGTCCCAGCTTCTCGTAGTCCGCCGCCAGGTTGAGGTGGAGCGAGGGGTAGAAGGCGCGCACCGCGAGGGACTGGTGGTGCGCGGCGGCACGGACGTCGGTGAGGCTGTCGGCCGCACGCAGGGCGAGCACGTCCCACGCCAGTTCGTCGGCCGGGTCGTCCTGCGTGTCGGCCATGTAGTGCGCGAGCGTGCAGCGGTGGAGCGGATCGCCGTCCTCGCCGATCTCCTCCCACAGCGCGGCGAACCGGTTGCGGGCCTCGTCCCGGTCGCCGCCTCTGTGCAGCATGATCGCCTGGCCGATCCTCGTCATGACGGCGTCCTGGGACGCCTCACCCCGCCGCTCCTCTGCCACCGGACCTCCTGCGCTCGTCGCCGTGCTCTTCGCGATCTCCGTGATCTCCGTGATCTCCGTGATCTCCGTGATCTCCGTGATCTCCGTGATCTCCGTGATCTCCGTGATCTCCGTGATCTCCGTCGATGACGCTAGCCGAGGTCCGGGATCCGCCAGTCGACCGGCGCATGGCCCTGTGCGGCGATCGCCGCGTCGATCCGGCTGAACGGCCTGCTGCCGAAGAACTTCTTCGCGGACAGCGGCGACGGGTGGGCGCCCTCGACCACGGCGTGCCGCGCGGAGTCGATCAGCGGGAGCTTCTTCTTCGCGTAGTTCCCCCACAGCACGAAGACGGCCGGGTCGGGCCGGGAGGCGACCGCACGGACGACCGCGTCCGTGAACTTCTCCCAGCCCTTGCCCTTATGGGAGTTGGCCTCCCCCGCCCGGACCGTCAGCACCGCGTTGAGCAGCAGCACCCCCTGCTCCGCCCACGGCATCAGATAGCCGTTGTCGGGCACGGGGTGGCCCAGCTCGTCCCGCAGCTCCTTGTAGATGTTCCGAAGCGACGGCGGGGTCTTCACGCCCGGCCGGACCGAGAAGCACAGGCCATGCCCCTGCCCCTCGCCGTGGTACGGGTCCTGCCCGAGGATCAGCACCTTCACCCGGTCGTACGGGGTCGCCTCCAGCGCTGCGAAGACCTCTGTCCGCGGCGGGTAGACCGGCCCGTTCGCCCGCTCCTTCTCGACGAACTCGGTGAGCTCCGCGAAGTAGGGCTTCTCCAGCTCCTCGCCGAGGACGCCGCGCCAGGACGCGGGCAGCATGTCGATCACGTCAACAACCTCCGGTGTGCGATCCGTTCTGCACCGCAGAACCTACCGGCGGCCACTGACGGTGCGGCTGCGCGGCCGGTCCCGCCCGGCGGGACCGGCCGCGCAGCCGCACCGTCACGCAAACCGGTCAGGCGACCCCGGCGTTGAGGAGGATGCCGCCCTCGATAAGAAGCGTCTGGCCGGTGATCCAGCCCGCACGGTCCGAGAGCAGGAACTCCGCCGCGCCCCCGATGTCCGCGGGCACGCCGAGCCGCCCCAGCGGATAGGCGGCCGCGGCCTCCGCCTCGCGCCCCTCGTAGAGCGCCTCCGCGAACTTGGTCTTGACGACGGCCGGGGCGATGGCGTTGACCCGCACACCCGGCGCCATCTCGTGCGCGAGCTGGATGGTGAGGTTGATCATGGCGGCCTTGCTGACGCCGTACGCGCCGATGAAGGGCGAGGCGGAGACGCCGGAGATGGACGCGATGTTGACGATCGCGCCGCCGTTGTCCTTCTGCCACGCCTTCCACGTCTGCTGGGCGAAGCCCAGGGCCGAGATGACGTTGGTCTCGAAGACCTTGCGCGCCACCCCGAGGTCCAGCTCGGCGATCGGCCCGAAGACCGGGTTGGTACCCGCGTTGTTGACGAGGTAGTCGACCCGGCCGAACTCCTCCATCGTCCGCTCGACGGCGGCCGCCTGGTGGGCCTCGTCGTGCGCCTTGCCCGCGATGCCGATCACCCGGTCGGCGCCGAGCTGCTCCACGGCCTCCTTGAGGGTGTCCTCGTTGCGACCGGTGATGGCCACCCGGTCGCCGCGGGCGACGAGCGCCTCGGCGATGCCGTACCCGATGCCGCGGCTCGCGCCCGTGACGAGCGCGACCTTCCCGCTGTTCTGAACCTGTGCAGTCATGTCCGTGTCCGTCCTGTTCAGTTGAGCGGGCCGCCGGCGACGTACATGACCTGGCCGGAGACGAAGCCCGCCTGATCGCCCGTGAAGAAGGCGATGGCGTTGGCGACGTCCTCCGGCTTGCCCGCGCGCTGGACGGGGATCTGACTGGCGGCGGCCGCCTGGAACTCCTCGAAGTCCATGCCCACGCGGGCGGCGGTCGCGGCGGTCATGTCGGTGACGATGAAGCCGGGGGCCACGGCGTTGGCTGTGATGCCGAACTTGCCCAGCTCCTTGGCGAGGGTCTTGGTGAAGCCCTGCAGACCGGCCTTGGCGGCCGCGTAGTTGACCTGGCCGCGGTTGCCGAGCGCCGAGCTGCTCGACAGATTGACCACCCGGCCGAACCCGGCGTCCACCATGTGCTTCTGGCACGCGCGCGTGACCAGGAACGCGCCCTTGAGGTGCACGTTCATGACCGTGTCCCAGTCGGACTCGCTCATCTTGAACAGCAGGTTGTCGCGCAGCACGCCCGCGTTGTTGACGAGGACCGTGGGCGCGCCCAGCTCCTCGGCCACGCGCGCGACCGCGGCTTCGACCTGGGCGCCGTCGGAGACGTCGCAGCCGACGGCGATGGCCTTGCCGCCCGCCGCCGTGATCTTCTCCACGGTCTCCTTGCAGGCCGCCTCGTCGAGGTCGAGTACGGCTACGGCGCGGCCTTCCTCGGCCAGGCGTACGGCGGTGGCGGCGCCGATGCCTCGGGCTCCGCCCGTCACGATCGCGACGCGCTGCTCGGTGGTGGACATGCGGGTTCTCCTCGGCTCGGATGAAGTGAGCAACCGCTTAGTAGGTCGGTCGACGAAACGCTAGAAGCAGCGGCACCCGGTGTCAACGGCCCATACCCACCGACGGCGCATGTCACATGCAGTTCGGCGGTCGGCCGGCCCGGTGGACCGGGGCGTGGCGGACGCCCGCCCACACCGTGCTAGCGCACGAGCAGGTCGAGCAGCCGCTCCGCCTCGGCCTCCGGGTCGGTGGTCAGTCCCGTGTGCACCGGGCCCGGCTGGACGACCGTACTGCGCGGCGCGATCAACCAGCGGAAGCGCCGCCCCGCGTCTTCGCCGGCCGCCGCACCGGCCTCGTCCCCGCCGTGGCACAGGCCCTCGACGGCGTGCAGCGCGGCTCGTACGCCCGCCACATCCGCCGAGGGGTCCAGGGCCAGCAGGCGCTCCTCGTCGAGGTGGGTGCGGGCGATCACGGACGACCGCGCGCGGCAGTACACCACCACGCCCGCGTTGATCTGCTCGCCGCGCTCGACCCGCGGGACGACGCGCAGCACGGCGTACTCGAAGACATCGCGTCCCTTGTGGAGCCCGGTCACTTCGCGGCCTTTCCGTCGACCCGGACGCGCAGCCACTCCGGCGCCTGCGAGGGCTTCTCCGCGCGGCGCGGCCCGAGTGTGATCCGGGTGTGGATCGTGGCCGCGCGCTCCGCCAGCGCCTCGGCGTAGGCCCGGCGCACCGCGTCGGGACTGTCGAAGCCCGGCTCGTCGGTGAGCCACGCGTCGGGGACGTCGGCCACGGCCTCGGCCAGCAGGTCGTCGGTGACCTGCGGTGCCAGTTCCGTGGCAGCGGCGTCGAGGTCGGGGCCGAAGGAGGCCAGCACGTGGTCGGAGGCGTCGTACGGCTTGGCGGCCGCGGTGCGGGCCGTCGGCCAGTTGTGGTGCCAGATCATGCTGGCGCCGTGGTCGATGAGCCAGAGCCTCCCGTGCCAGACCAGCAGGTTGGGGTTGCGCCACGAGCGGTCGACATTGTTGATCAGCGCGTCGAACCAGATCACGCGCCCCGCCTCCGCGGAGCCGACCTCGAAGGCGAGCGGGTCGAAGCCGAGCGAGCCGGGGAGGTAGTCCATCCCGAGGTTGAGGCCGCCGCTGGCCTTCAGCAGCTCCTGCACCTCCTGGTCGGGCTCGCCGAGCCCGATGACCGGGTCGAGCTGGATCTGTACGAGGTCGGGCACGCGCAGCCCGAGACGGCGGCCGAGCCGGCCGCAGATCACTTCGGCCACGAGGGTCTTGCGGCCCTGGCCCGCGCCGGTGAACTTCATGACGTAGGTGCCGAGATCGTCGGCCTCGACGATGCCCGGCAGTGAACCGCCCTCCCGCAAGGGCGTGACATAGCGGGTGGCGGTGACTTCGGGAAGCATTCCCCCAGGTTAGAGGGCGCTGTTCCCACGATCGGACAGGCCTGTCAGAGTCCCCGCATGGACGCAGCCACGGACACCGCCACGGACGCCGCCGGAGACTCCGCCCCGGACACCGCCGCTTTCCCGGAGAGCCCCGAGTTCCCCGAGTTTCCCCGCCAGTTGGCCCGCACCCGCCGCTTCTCCCTCGGAGTCCCCCGGCAGTTCACCGTCTCCCCCGACGGCCGCCGGGTGCTCTTCCTGCGGACCGGCGGCGGCTCCGACCCGGTGAGCCGGCTGTGGCTCAGGGAGGAGGACGGCGCGGAGCGGGTCCTCGCCGAACCGCCCGGCCCGCGCTCCGCCCGCGACGCCGTACCGGAAGAGGAGCGGTTCCGGCGCGAGCGGGCGAGGGAGCAGGCCGAGGGCGTGGTGGCGTACGCGACCGACCCCGGGGTGCGCATCGCCGCCTTCGCGCTGGGCGGTGCGCTCTGGGTGGTACGGACGGGTGGCGGCGCGCCGTTCGCGGTCCGCACGCCGGGTCCTGTGGTCGATCCGCGCCCTTCCCCCGACGGCCAGTCGGTCGCCTATGTCACGGCGGGCGCGCTGCACGTGGTGGACCTCGAGGGGAACGACCGGCTGCTCGCCGCCCCTGAAGGCCCCGAGGTGACGTACGGGCTGCCGGATTACGTGGCGGCCGAGTCCGGGCGGCTGCGCGGATTCTGGTGGGCGCCCGACGGCACCGCGCTGCTCGCCGCCCGCGTCGACACCTCGCAGGTCCAGCGGTGGTACATCGCCGATCCGGCCAATCCGCACCTGCCGCCGCGCTCGGTCCCGTACCCGGCGGCGGGCACCCCCAATGCGGAGGTCTCGCTGCACGTCCTCTCCCTCGAGGAGCGCAGGACCGCCGTGGAAGTGGGATGGGACCGGGCGGCCTTCGAGTACCTCGTCGGCACCCACTGGGACGCCCACGGTCCGCTGGTCACCGTGCAGAGCCGCGATCAGCGGACCGTACGCGTCCTCGCCGCGGACCCGGCCTCCGGGGCGACGCGGCTCCTCCACGAGCAGCGGGATGCGGCCTGGGTGGAGCCGATGCCCGGGACCCCGGCCCGTACGGCGTCCGGCGCCCTCGTGCACGCGGAGGAGCAGGACGGCACCCGGAAGCTGCGCATCGGCGCGGAGGTCCGCACCCCGCCCGGGCTCCAGGTGCGCGAGGTGCTCGCCGTCGAGGGCGAGCGGGTGCTGTTCACGGCGAGCGACGAGCCCACCGAGACGCACGTGTGGTCGTACGAGCCCGGGGACGGCTGCGTCCGGCTCAGTGAAGGCCCCGGCCTGCACACCGCCGCGGCCGGCGGCGGCACGGTCGTCCTGGACAGCCGTACGCCCGGCGGCCACCGCACGACCGTGCTCCGCGGGGGGCGCCCGCATCAGCGGCCGGCGCCGCGGGCGGACGGCGACGGCATCGGCTCGCTCGCCGAGGAGCCCGCCGTCACCCCGCGGCCCGCCTTCCTGAGCCTGGGCGACCGCGGCCTGCGCTGCGCCCTGTATCTGCCGTCCTGGTACGAGCCCGGGTCCGGGACGCTGCCGGTGCTGCTCGACCCGTACGGCGGCCCGGCCATGCAGGTCGTCGTCCGCGCCCGCACCTGGTTCTCGTGCGTGTCGCAGTGGTTCGCCGAGCAGGGCTTCGCCGTGCTGGTGGCCGACGGGCGCGGTACGCCGGGCCGGAGCCCCGAGTGGGAGAAGGCGGTCCGCGGCGACGCCCTCGGCCCCGCCCTTGAGGACCAGGTCGAGGCGCTGCACGCGGCAGCGGACCGATTCCGGGACCTGGATCTGGGCCGGGTGGCGATCCGCGGCTGGTCGTACGGCGGCTATCTCGCGGCGGGCGCGGTGCTGCGCCGCCCCGACGTCTTCCACGCGGCGGTCGCGGGCGCGGCCCCGGCCGACCCGTGGCTGTACGAGACCCATTGGAAGGAGCGCTACCTGGGCCACCCGGATGAGGAGCCGGAGAACTACGAGCGGTCCTCGCTGATCGCGGACGCGCCCCGGCTCAGCCGACCGCTGCTGCTCGTCCACGGCCTGGCGGACGACAACGTCGTCGTGGCGCACAGCCTGCGGCTGTCCGCGGCGCTGCTGGCCGCGGGTCGGCCGCACTCCGTACTGCCGCTGCCCGGGATCTCGCACCTGGTGGCCCAGGAGGATGTGACCGAGAATCTCCTCCTCTTCCAGATCGCTTTCTTGCGGAAGTCGCTCGGAATCGAAAGACATCTGAACACCGGAGCGCCGCGCTCCGTACAGATCGACTGAACCGGCCGTACGGTGGCACGTGGGCCGGATCAGGGAAGACGCCCAGCAGCGAAGCCCAGCAGCAAAGGGGACGTAAGCACCATGACGGGAACTCAGGGGACGGGGCGGTCCACGAGCCGCCGCACCGTGGTCGCCGCGGCCGGCGCCACCTGTCTCGCCGCCGCGCTCGCCGCGTGCGGCGACTCGGGCGAGGACTCCGGCGGCGACGCGCAGCAGCAGCCGTCCGGGGGCGACGCCTCCGCGCCCGAGTCCGGCGGAAGCAGCGGGGGCGGCGGAGGCGCCGTACTCGGGCAGGCCGCCGACATCCCGGTGGGCGGCGGGAAGGTCTTCAAGGATCAGAAGGTCGTGGTGACGCAGCCGACGGAGGGCGAGTTCAAGGCGTACGCCGCCCTCTGCACCCACCAGGGCGCCCTGTTGAACGAGGTGGCCGACGGCACGATCAACTGCCCCCTGCACCACAGCCAGTTCGCCATCGCGGACGGCAGCGTGAAGAAGGGACCGGCCACGCAGCCGCTGCCCGGGGCGAAGGTCACCGTCGACGGCGACTCGATCAAGCTGGGCTGACCTCCGGGCCAGGCTGGAGCCCGGCCGGACCCCCGCACCTCGCGGGACCTCGCGCGACCTCGCGGGTTCCCCTCAGCGAGGTCGGTGTGGCCGCTTCCAGCAGGCCAGGACCTCGTCGGTCGCGGTGACCGTCGCGACCAGGGCGAGGGTGTGCCGGACCATCGCGGGCGTGTACTCGGGGGGTACGCCCGCGATGGCGTCGGCCGGCACCACGGCGGCGTAGCCGAGGTTGACCGCGTCGAAGACGGCATTGGGAATCGCCACGTTCGCCGACACCCCGGTGACGATGAGCGTGCGGCAGCCGAGGTTGCGGAGCAGGGCGTCCACGTCGGTTCCCGCGATCGGAGAGAGGCCGTGCAGGCGCCGCACGATCAGATCCTCGTCCGCGACCGGGACGGGGTCCGCGATCCGCACGGCCGTCGAGCCGGACAGCTGCTGTACGGGCAGGCGCTCGGCGGCCCGGAAGAGGCGCGCGTTGCGGTTGGCGCCGCGCCCGTCGGGGCGGCGCTCGGCCACGGCGTGCAGCACCTGGACACCGGCGTCGTGGGCGGCGGCTACCAGCCGGGCGACGTTGGTGAGCGCGCCGGAAGAGCGGGCCTCCTGGGCGAGCTCGGGCAGGGCGCTGTCGGGACCGACCACGCCCCGCTGGCACTCCACGGTGAGCAGCGCGGTGGCCGCCGGGTCGAGCAGTTCGCCGAGCCGTTCCTGCGCACCCATACGTCTCCCTCGCCCGCCCTCACCCGCCCGCGTCCGTGTCCCCGCAGCGCGCGACGCTAGCCTCCATTGCGCTCCGGCGGAAGACCACCCATGATTTCTTGACGTACCGTCAGAATGCTTGGGGACAGGGGAGGTGGACGGTTGTGGCCGTCACACAGCGCCGGGGCCGCCGGATCATGATGACCGGGGAGGAGCTGAACGCCTTCCTGGCCGGGCAGCGGACCTGCCGCGTGGCCACGGTGGACGAGGAGGGCAGGCCGCACGTCAGCCCGCTCTGGTTCGCCTGGGACGGCACGTCGCTGTGGCTGTACTCCATCACCCGCAGCCGCCGCTGGGCACAGCTGCGCAGCGATCCGCGCATCGCGGTGGTGGTCGACGACGGGCACGAGTACGGGGAGCTGCGGGGCGCCGAGCTGTCCGGCACCGGTGTCTTCGTGGGCGAGGCACCGCGCACCGGCGAGCCGTGCCCGGACCTGGAGGCCCCGGAGCGGCTGTTCGCGGCCAAGTACTTCGGGATGGACCGGATGCCGCACGACGGCCGCCACGCCTGGCTGCGCCTCACCCCGGACTCGGTCGCCTCCTGGGACTTCCGCAAGATCCCGCAGGGCTGAGGGGGGCGGACGGGGCTCAGCGGCGGGCGCGGACGGCGCCGAGGAGCGCAAGCGGCGGGGCCGCTCAGCCCTCCACGGTCAGCGCGGCCTTGCGCAGCGCGTCCACGGCGGCCCGGATGGAGGGGCGGCGGTCCGCGTCCGCGCGCCACACGGCGTAGATGTGCCGCCGCATCGTGGACCTGACGGGCACCACACGCACCTTGTCGGGCACAGGACCGCGGCCCAGGCGTGGCGCGACGGTTACCCCGAACCCGGCACCGACCAGCGTCAGCTGCGTGTGGTGCTCCTCCGCCGTATGCGTGATGCGTGGCTCGACTCCCTTGCTGCGCAGGGTGAACATGAGCCAGTCGTGGCAGAACTCACCCTTCGGCCAGGAGATCCACTCGTCGTCCGCGAACTCCTCGAGATCGACCTCGGTCCGGTCGGCGAGCGGATGGTCGGCGGGCATGGCGACGTCCGCGGGGTCGTCGAGCAGGGGCGCCTTGGCGAGCCCGTCGGGCAGGGAGAGCGGTCTGTTGTACCAGTCGAGGACGACGGCCAGGTCGATGTCGCCCCGCACCAGACGCGGCAGCGACTCGTCGGGCTCGAGCTCCTGCAGCCGGACCCGCAGCTGCGGGTGGTCGGCGCGCAGGACGGCCATGGCTCCCGGGAAGAGGCCGCGCACGGAGGTGGGGAAGGCGCCGAGCAGCAGCTCGCCCACCGCCTGCCCGCGGTGCGCCTCGAGGTCCGACTGGGCCAGCTCGACCTGGGAGATGATGCGCGACGCGTGCTCGGCGAGCAGCCGGCCGGCGTCGGTGAGCCGGATGCCGCGGCCGTTCTTGGCGAGCAGCTGCTGCCCCGCCTCGCGCTCCAGCTTGGCCAGCTGCTGCGAGACGGCCGAGGTCGTGACATGCAGCCCTTCGGCGGCGGCGCTGACCGAGCCGTGGCGCGCCACGGCATCCAGGGTGCGGAGGCGGTCGAGGTTCAACATGTTAAGGGATTCTAAGCGATGACCCTCATGCGACCTCGCCTTTCCTACGAGGTTCCGCCGGGGTCGGCCCGCAGGCCTGCGCTCCGCTCCAGCGCCACGCTGGAGTTGATCATGTTCGGCACGGCCGTCACCCGGGACCGAGGGGTGCCAGCCCGTCGAGAGCGGCCTTCGCCCGATCCGAGAGCGGCTTCAGGCTGAGGACCTGCGGCATGGCTTCGGTACCCCGCAGGAGCTTGGCCTCGTCCGCGCTGATGCCGTACTCGAGCACCGTCGTCTCCGGACTCGAGCAGGCGTACGCGATGGGCAGGTGGTAGCCCACCACGGAGTACATGGGCAGGCCACGACCGATCTCGTAGTCGAATCCGGCATGGAATCCGTACAGCCGGTTCTCGTGGTGCAGCCACATGGTCATCGCGAAGACCTGTCCCCCGAGTTCCGCCGTGAACACGGAGGCCCGCAGGTTCTTGGCGATCGCCGTGAACCAGCTGGTGAGCTGCTCCGGAGAGGACAGTTGTCCGTACTTGCGCTCGAGATTGTGGGCCAGCGCGGCGATCCGCTCCACGTTGGAGTCGTCGAGCGGGGTGTGGTCGGTCGTCACTCCCGCCTGCTCGAACTGGCGCAGCTCCTTCCGTATGCGGACCCTGCGGCGCGAGGGCAGGGCGGCCAGGTACGCGTCGTGGCTCGGGTGGTCGCAGTCGAAGATGTGCCGTGCGGGTGCCGGGAGTTCCAGGAATCCGGCCTCCCTCAGGTCCGAACGCAGTCCGCTGTCGGCCGCGTTGACGTAGGGGAAGAAGACCGAGGCGCTGCCCCACTCCTGCCCGGTGCTGATGGCCCGCGCGATGAGTTCGCGGCGCGCCGTGGCGGCGGCTTCGACCGGCGTACCGGGGGCGGTGAGGACGGTCGAGTTGAACCAGCCGCCGCACATCAGGGAGGGGAGCAGGGCGCCGGCCAGCTCGGCATCGGTCAGGCCGTCCGCCTCGGGAAGGGCGCGCACCATCTTGTCGACGCGGCAGGTGTCGTCGTCGACCGTGAGGTCGAACTGCTGGAGGGTGACTCCCGCGGTGAGGCGGTCGCCGTCGCCCGCGACGAGACACGCGTTGGCCGCGGGGACCCAGGGCCCGGAGGCATCCCGTTCCACGGCGAGCCACTGGGGGGTGCAGAACAGGTCGGCCGAGCCGCACAGATCGGCCCAGGGAGTCAGCTCCCCGGCTGTGGCGAGTGACAGCAGCCTGATGTCATGCATCGTCACTGCCCGGCTCCATCTGCAGGGCGTCGGCGAACCAGGCGTTGACCGAGGCCAGTTGTGTCCGGGCGGTCGCCTCGCTCGGCGCGCGTACGAGGGCCTTGGCCACGAGGAGGTGCGACCCCTGGCTCATGTCGCCGATGACGTCACCGGGCTCCGCCCACAGCTGGCCCTGCACCACGCCGGGCCTGGCCTCGATGGCTTCGCGGGACGGCAGGCTCCGGATACGGCCCGGGGGCGCCGCGAGATTCGCCCATCCGAAGGAGTCCTTCAGGGGTTCGCGGACGCTCCGCGCGGCGGGCGAGGGTACGTCAAGGACGGCCGCGGCCCACTCGTCGTAGAGATCGGTGCCGTACTTGCCGCGGACGGCTTCCAGGATCATTCCACCGCCTATGCGCCCCGCGCACTCGCTGAAGGTCAGGGCGCCGTCGGCGTGGAAGGCCTCCAGGTGGAAGACGCCGTCGGCGTGGCCGAGGGCGGCGAGCACGCGCTCGGTCTGCCGGACGGCGCCGTCGACGAGTTCCCGCTCCGCGTCCTCGTCGAGCGTCGCGGAGGCGATGAGGCTGCCCTGGTGGACCTCGACGACGTTGTGCAGGTACCGGCTGACCGAGGCGAGCAGCACGGCGCCGTCGCGTACCACGCCGTCGATGTGCAACTCCTCGCCCCGGACGAACTCTTCGACCAGCCAGGGGCCGGCGGCGGTGCCGACCTCTCGCGCGAAGGCGTCCAGCGCGCCTGCGCCGACCTTCCCGTCCCTGACGTCCTCGTCCTTGACGGCCTCCCCGTCCCTGACGACGCGGGTGTGCTGGGAGCCTGCGCCGGCCGGCGGCTTGATCACGAATGGGGTGCCGACCTCACCGGACCGCACGGCCTCCGCGACCGCGCCGAGGTCGGGGAAGCGCGCGCACTCGGCGGTCGGGATGCCCGCCTGACGCACCAACCGCTTCTGAAAGGCCTTGTCGCGCAGAGACAGCGCACCGGAGACCGAAGTCGCGTGCTCGCCGCCGAGGTTGCTGAGCACCGCCGCTGCGACGATCGCGAACTCGTCCTCGGAGCACACGGTCCAGAACCCGTCAGGGGCAAGGCGCAGATGGGCCAGCGCCCCCAGCACATCCTCCGTATGCGTGTGGTCGCGGGCCACCGCCAACGTTCCCTCGAAGCCCTCTTGGGCCGGCTTGACGCGGTCGGACGACGAGACGACGCACGTCACCCGGGCGCCGAGTCTCTGCAGCGCCTCGACGGCTTCCCGCTGCCAGCCCAGGTAAAGGATGTCGAGATCAACGCTGTCCAGGCGTCGTGAGGCCTTCTCGGTCACAGCGCCCCTCCCCCTTTGGAACTCATGCATGAGTTCAAGAATCAACTTCGCAGCGCGTCGGATTGACCGCGGAAGAGGCTTCCATAGATCCTCTGCCCGTGGCAACATTGGCGGCCGATTGGGAAAAGCGTCACTGTCATCTTCAGGACAATGTCCCCATCAGGACATTGTCCGCTTGAGGACATTGTCATCTTCAGGACACGGGGGAGCAAGCGTGGTGCAATTTCGTTGGTCGAGCATTGTCGATGACCGGTTGACTCGCGGGTGAACGCCGCACAATGACACCGATGCCGCAGGACTTACAGGACTCGGAAACTCCGGTCGTCACCTACAGACAAGTCCTCACGAGTCGCAACGTCCCGCAACTGCTGCTGGCCGCATCTCTGTCCAGGCTGGCGCACGGTATGTTGCTGTTCGTCATCGTGCTCTATGCGATAGCCGAGTTCGACTCCGCCTCCGTCGCAGGCATGAGCGGGTTCTTTCTGACTCTCCCGGGGTTCCTTGTGAGCCCCATCGCCGGTGCCGTACTGGACCGGTTCGGAGCGTTGCGCGCGGTCGCACTCGACACGGCCGCGAGCGCCGTGTTCATCGGTGGCATCGCCGTCTTCTCCCTGGCGGAGAAACTGACTCCCGTCGTTCTCTACGTGCTGCTGACCCTGTTCTCACTGACCAGCCCGCTGACCGACGGCGGAATCCGGACCCTGTTCCCCCAGTTCGTGCCGGATGCCGCGTACGACCGGGCGAACGCCCTTGACCTGAGCACCTACTCGGTGATCGAGGTGGGTGGGCCGCTGGTCGCCGGAACTCTGTTCGCGGGCGTCGGCGCCAACCCCACACTGCTCACCGTGGCGGCCATGTACGCGCTGGCCGGGCTGAGCCTCGCCCTTCTGCGCGGCGGCTCCGTCCCCGCGCGGGGGCCCGCACAGCCGGGCGAGCAGCGGCAGCACCTGCTGCGCTCGGCGTGGGAGGGCATCAGGTATCTGCTGCGCAACGCCACGCTGCGCGGCCTCGCGGCCTCCTACTCCCTGTTCCAGGTCTCGTACGGGATGCTGGTCCTCATCGTGCCGGTCGCGATCGCGAAGTGGGTCACGGACGACGGGAGTTCGTCGGGCCGCTATGTCGGTCTGATGTGGGCGATCGCAGGCCTGTGCGGAGGGCTGGGCGCGCTGGTGGCCGGGAAGCTCGTACGGTCCGGGGTGGAGCGCCGCTACATGGTGGGCGCGACCGTGCTGGCCGCGGTCGCGATCTTCCCCGTCAGCGCGCTGGGTTCGGTCGTCGCGCTCGGCGCCGGCCTGGCCGCGTTCGGCCTGATGGAGGGGACGGTCAACGTCAGCCTGCTCTCGCTCCGGCAGCGGCGTACGGACCCCGGCTGGCTGGGCCGCATCATGACCGTCTCCATCAGCGTCAATCTGATCGGCTTTCCGATCGGAACCGCGGCGGGCGGATTCCTGGTGGGTGCCACGACACCCGAGCGGGCGCTCGCGACCGCGGCGGCGCTCACCCTGGCTTCCGCGGTCTGCGCCCGCCTTCTCGTCCCCCGGGAGGCCTGAATGGTGCTGCGACTGGCCGACACGAGGTGGGGCAGCGGTCCTTTGCTGGTGTGCCACCCCGGTGGTCCCGGGATGCATCCCGGCTACCTGGAGCCGTTGACCGCCCTGGCCGGCGGCCACACCGTCGCGGTGGTGCACCCGCGCGGCACGGGCGGCAGCCCGCGGCCCGGTGATCCCGGCGCATACTCGTTGAGCGAGTACGCGGGCGACCTGGTGGCCTGGATCGAGAGGGAGGCCGGAGGGGAGCCCGTCGATCTTCTGGGCCACTCGCACGGCGGAGTGGTCGCCTCGCTCGCCGCCGCACGTCACCCGCGTCTCGTACGGCGCCTGGTGCTGCTGGCGACGCCCGCTTACGGCGGCGACGAGGCCGAGGAGATGGCACAGGACTTCCAGCGCGTGCGGCGGTCCGAGCCCGAGGTGGCGGAGGCCCTGGCGATCCTGGAGGCCCAGGGGGACGCGTATCCGTCCGGCGACGCCGCTCTCGGGCGGCTGATCGCGAGCGTCATCCCGCTCTGGGTGGGCCCGATGTCGGAGCGCACGAGAGCCTGGCAGTCGCAGCTCGCCCGGTGGCCGGCGAATGTCGACGCGCTTCGCTACTTCAATGAATCGGTATTCCCTTCGCTGGACGAAGCGATGAGCCATGCCGACGAGGTGCGCTGTCCCACTCTGGCCGTCGGCGGGGAACTGGACGGCTGGGCGGGCCCGAGTCATCTCGAGCGGCTCGCGCGGTCCTTCGGAAATTGCCGCACCGAAGTCGTCGCCGGCTCAGGGCACATGTGCCATGCCGACGCCACCGAGGCCGTAGTGACGGCGATCGGCGGATTCCTGCGGAGCGGCGTCGAAATGCAGGTATGATCTCAAGGAAACCGGGGGACGGGGCACGTGTGAGCGGCAGATATTCGTAGGCTTCGCTGCGCATTTCATCGACTGCCGAAGCTGATTTCTTCTTCATGGTGAGCGTGGCCCCCGTGTGCCCGTTTGGGCTGTGGGCGACGGCGTTCCGACCGCAATGAGAAAGCGAAAGGAAGCAAGTTGAGCGAGCAGGACTGGGAAGAACAGGATTCCAGCGAATTCATCGAGCTCGGTGAGTACTTCGTCCCCGAGCGCCAGGTGCAGATGGACGTCGTGACCTCCCTCATTCCCGAGCCGCAGAATCCGGCCGAGTTCCTGGATCTGTGTTGCGGCCAGGGAAGGCTGAGCGAGGCGCTGCTCAAGGCCTTTCCGCAGGCCACCGTGGTGGGCCTGGACCTCAGCCGCACCATGCTCGACACCGCGCGACGCGAGCTGTCCGCCTACGAGTCCCGGTTCCGGACCGAGCAGTTCGACCTCGCCGGGAAGGACTGGCGCACGCGCGACGAGGCCCCGGCCGCCGTGGTCTCCTCGCTGGCCATCCACCACCTGGACGGGGACGGCAAGCGCGAACTCTTCCGCGATGTGTTCGCCATGCTGCGCCCCGGCGGGGTCCTGGTGATCGCGGACTTGATCCAGCCGGTCGGCGAGCGCGGTGTGGCACTCGCGCGCCGGATGTGGAACGAGGCCGTCAAGGCCCAGAGCCTCGTCGGCACCGGGACCACGGAACCGTACGAGAAGTTTCACGCCCTCGAGTGGAGCTGCTACGAGTACCCGGACGACCTCGACAAGCCGTCCCCACTCTTCGACCAACTCGGCTGGCTGCGCGACGCGGGATTCAACGAAGTCGATCTCTACTGGATGAAAGCGGGCCACGCCGTCTACGGCGGCGTGAAGCCCGGGGAGTGAGGAGAACCACCGTGCAGCGCGACTATCCCCTGCTGGTCTTCGGCAACTTCGTCAACGAACTGATGGTCACCGTCCCGGTGCACCGGCACGCGGACGCCCTGATCGCCGTGTCCCCGCGCAAGATCTGGCTGACCAGGCCGGGCGATGTCCTCGTCACACCCAGGCCCATGTCGGGGCCTCTGCGCGACTACGCCTGCGACCTGCTCGGGTTCTCCCCGTCCGAGGTGACGCTGCTGGACGCGCCCGCCGACGACCTGGCGACGCTGACCGCCGCGGTCCGCCGTAGCGGCCTCGTGGACAGGCTGCGTTCGGAGGCGCGGGACCGGCCCGGCATGCGGTTCCAGGCGTTCGCCCAGGACCGCCCCGCCGTCGAACTCGCCGCCGAGATCGGCGTACCGGTGGAGGGCTACGGCGCGGAGGGCGTTCCCTCGAGCGCCGTGGAGGCCGCGTACCGGATCAACGCCAAGCCCGGCTTCCGGGAGCTCGCCGGTGAGCTGGGCATCAGGACCGCCCACGGCTTCAGCTGCGGCACCCCGGACGAACTGGCCGCCGCCCTGCGGAAGGTCCTGGCCGACAGGGGCGCGGCGGTCGTGAAGCCGGCCCGGGGCTCCAACGGCTACGGAGTGAGCTTCTGGGAGGCCGGCGACCTGCCCGGCCTCGATGCCAAGCTCGCCGCGTACCTGCCCTCGGTCGCCGACCAGCCTCCGGGCTGGGTCGTCGAGGAGCGGCTCGACTTCGCCCGTGTCGTCACCGTGGAGATGGAGGTGTACGAGGACGGCCCCCGGGTGATGCACGTCGGCGAGATGCGAACTCCCAACGGCAGCTTCAGCGGCCAGGTCACGCCGCTGGTGGCGAGTTCCTCGGCCGTGGAGGAACTGGTCGAGGGCGGCCTCGCGCTGGGCCGCCACCTGCATCAGGCCGGATATCGGGGCCCGTTCGACATCGACGGCGGGATCACCGCGGACGACGTCCTCTACTCGACCGAGAGCAACGTCAGGAAGACCGGGTGCACCTACCTGGATCTGCTGGTCAGGCGGCTGCTCGGAGAGGAGCGGGCGGGCGCAGCCGTGTGGATCGCCGACTCCAGGCCGGGCGGCGTGGAGCGGGAGTTCGCCGCGGGTCTCGCGCGGGTCCGGCAGGCCGGTCTGGACTTCAAGCCGGGCTCCGACGAGGGAGTCGTCCTCACCTCGGACACGCTGGCGTTCGACGGCAAGTGGCGCTACCTGATCCTCGGGAAGAGCCATACCAGGGTGGACGAGCTGGAGTCCGGTCTCGCCGATGCGCTGAAACTTCTCTGATCCCGTGCTGACCAAGGGAATCGACGTACGCGCGAGCCGCACGCACAACGTCGGGCTGTTCGCCACGGAGACCATTCCCGCCGGGACGGCGATCTGGAATCCGTGCACCAAGTGCTCGCGATGGTCCAAGGAGGAGGTCGCGGCGCTCCCCGGCGCGCGCTTCGCGGCGCTCGACACGTATGGGCATCTCCTCAGCGACGGCAGCCTGTTGCTGCCGTGCCTCGGCGCCTACCTGATGAACCACTCGTGTGAGGCCAACGTCCTCGACCTCGGTCTCGATTTCGGCGTGGCCGTCCGGGACATCGCCGCGGGCGAAGAGGTCACGTGCGACTACGCGACCTTCGTCGAGGACATCGGCTGGAGCATGGAGTGCCGGTGCCGCGGCCCGCGCTGCCGTGGACTGATCACGACGGAGCAGGGCGGAGACCCGGAGATCAGGGTCCGCTGGCGCGAACAGGTGGAGGGCGCGCTGCGGCAGCTCGCCGCGGTCGATCAGCCGCTCCACGATGTGCTCACCGAACTGAGCGAGCCCTACCGCCGCGCGCTGGGCGGGATGACCGCCCTGGAGCAGGTGTCCACCGGCGCCAGTGTCTGCGCGCCCTCCTTCGTGTCGCCGGGCAGGCCGGCGGGGGCGTGACGCCGTAACCCGCCCCGTGAGCCGGGTCCGTGGCAGTGGCGGCACCCCCGCTGCCACGGCCCGCCGCCTGCCGCCGACGTCGAACCGACCGAGAGGATACGCATGTCCGACGGCCTCCAGCAGCCCTACGCGTACCGGCGTCACGAAGCCGGGGAGCCCGATCCGCGCCGCTTACCCGGGTGGCGTGACGTCACCGATGAGGAATGGAACTCCCCGCAGTGGCAGCGCGCCCACTGCGTGAAGAACCTCCGCCAGTTGCGTGAGGTCACCGGGGACCTGCTCGGCGACACCTTCTTCGCCGACCTGGAGCGCGACCAGCGCGAGCGCGCCACCATGTCGCTGCTCATCACCCCGCACATGATCAACACCATGGCGCCCGACGCGCCGGCGGACGGGCCCGGGTCGCTCACCGACGCCTACTACGCCGATCCGGTCCGCCGCTACATGCTGCCGGTCCTCTCCGACCGCAGAACCGACTTCCCCTCCCACCCGTACGCCGAGCGGGATTCCCTGCACGAGCGCGACATGTGGGCCACGGAGGGCCTGACGCACCGCTACCCCACCAAGGTCCTGGCGGAGCTGGTGTCCACCTGCCCGCAGTACTGCGGGCACTGCACCCGCATGGACCTCGTGGGGAACTCCACCCCGCAGGTCAGCAAGACCAGTTTCACGCTCAAACCCGAAGCCCGGCTGCAAGCCATGATCGACTACTTGCGGAAGACCCCGAGCGTGCGGGACGTCGTCGTCTCCGGCGGCGATGTCGCCAACGTCCCGTGGCCCCGGGTCGAGTCGTTCGTGAACGCTCTGCTGGAGATCGACTCCATACGCGACATACGGCTGGCCAGCAAGGCGCTGATCGGGCTGCCGCAGTACTGGATGGACGGCAAGGTGCTGGCCGGTGTCGGGAGACTGGCAGCCACGGCGCGCTCGCGCGGGGTGCAGATCGCGCTGCACACGCACGCCAACGCCGAGCAGCAGATCACACGGAGCGTGTCCCGGGCCTCGCGGCTCCTGCTGGATGCCGGCCTGCGCGACATCCGCAATCAGGCGGTCCTGCTGCGTACGGTGAACGACAGCCCGGCGGCGCTCCTGGACCTGTGCTTCGCCCTGCTCGACCGTGCCGCGATCATGCCCTACTACTTCTACATGTGCGACATGATCCCGTACAGCGAGCACTGGCGGACATCGGTCGCCGAGGCCCAGGATCTGCAGCACGCGATCATGGGGTATCTCCCCGGTTTCGCGACTCCGCGCATCGTCTGTGACGTTCCCTTCGTCGGGAAGCGCTGGGTCCACCAGCTCACCGACTACGACCGGGTGCACGGGATCTCGTACTGGTCCAAGAACTACCGCACCGCCCTCGACGCGGGCGACGCGGACGACCTGACGCGGCTCTACGAGTACTACGACCCCGTCTACACCCTTCCCCCCGAAGGCCAGGAGTGGTGGAAGGCGCACGCCCCCGGCGTCCCCGCCTTCGAGCCCCGCTTCTCCGCGGTGCGTTGAGGCGGCCGGGCGTGACCCACGCCGGCGGCAGTCAATGATCCGTCCATCGTCACTCGAAAGAGAGGTCCGGACATGGGACAGGAGAGTCCCGATCACCCTCCGGCGCACTATCGGTGTGTCGGGGTCGGGGTGGGGCCGGCGAACCTGAGCCTGGCATCACTCCTCCACGGGCACGCCGAGGTGTCCAACCTTTTCGTCGACCGGAAGGCGGCCTTCGGCTGGCACGACGGACAGCAGCTACCCGGGACAACCCTGCAGGTCTCGCTGTTCAAGGACCTGGTCAGCCTCGCGGACCCGACGAACCCCTTCTCGTTCCTCGCCTATCTGCACGCCCAGGGGCGCGTCTACCACTTCCTCAACGCGCAGTTCTCCGCCGTGCCGCGGCAGGAGTTCCGCAACTACCTGGCCTGGGCCTGCGCGCGCAACGACAACATCGTCTTCGGCGAGGAGGTGCGGGAAATCGGCTTCGACGGCGTCTTCCGCGTCCGCACCGACCGCCGCACGGTGACGGCCGACAACGTCGTACTCGGGGTCGGAAGCCGCCCGTTCGTACCGCCTCAGGGGCGGGAGTGGCTGGGTCCCACCCAGTATCACGTCAGCGAGTTCATGGAGAAGGCGCGTGACCTCGGGGGCAAGCGGATCGTCGTGATCGGCGGCGGCCAGTCCGGCGCGGAGGCCTTCCTCGATCTCGTATCCCGGCCGGGCGCCGAACTGCCCCGGCGGGTCTCGTGGGTCTCGCGGCGGCGCAACTACTTCCCGATCGACGACTCACCGTTCACCAACGACTTCTACACGCCGTCCCACTCGGACTACTTCTACGGCCTGCCGGGTGACGCGCGCAGGGCGTTCAACGACCAGCAGATCCTGAGCAGTGACGGGATCTCCGAGGAGACCCTCCGGTCGATCTACCAGCGGCTGTACGTCCACCGGTTCGTCGAGGGGTTACCGGATCTGGTCGGGCTCTTCCCCAACCGCGAGGTGACCGAGGTGACCCGCGGCATCGGCGGCACGTGGGACATCGCGACGCAGCACAACGACCAGCCGGGGGAAGTGGAGCACCACGAGGCGGACGTCGTCGTGTGGGCGACGGGGTTCAGGTCCGCACCGACGGACTTCCTGGCCCCGATCGCCGGCCGGCTGGAGCGCGAGGACGGCGAGCTCCGTGTCGACCAGGACTTCGCCGTGCAGTGGGACGGGCCGCCGGGCCGCGACATCTTCGTCCAGAACGCCGCACGGCAGCAGCGTGGCCTGGCCGACCCCAACCTCAGCCTCAACGCCTGGCGCAGTCAGCGCATAGCCGACCGGCTGCGCGGGGTGCGCAGCGACGACCAGCTCGCGTCGTTCATCGAGTGGTCGACGAAGACCGCCGCCAAGAACGCGTGGCTCGCGGGATGACGGCCGCGACGCGTACGACCGTGGACGGGACCGCGACGCGTACGACCGTGGACGTCGCGGTCATCGGAGCCGGTGTCATCGGCTGCATGACCGCCCGCGAGATTCTGGCCCGCAGCCCCGGCACCTCGGTCATGGTCCTGGACCGCGACACGATCGGCTCAGGCGCCACCCGGCGCTCGGCGGGGCTGGCCTTCCCGCGCGGCGCGACCGAGCGGGTGCGCCGCATGTCCGCCTACAGCCAGGACCACTACGCGAAGCTGCTGGCGCTCCACCCCGAACTGCCCATCCGTCCCCTGCCCATGACCGTGATAGCCGCCGAGGCCGGGGAGGCGGCACTGCGCGGGATCTACCTCGACAGCGCCCGTCTGCGGCGCGTCGCGCAGCCGCCGGACGACCGGATCCGGATCCCCCCGGACTCCGCGGCCTGGCAGGGCGAGGGCTGCCAGTACGCGGATGTGCACGCCCTCACGCACCTCCTCGGCCGGGGCCTCCGGGGGCAGGTCTCCTTCCGCGAGAGCGTGCGGGTCACCGAAGTCCGGCCCGGAGAACAGGCCGTCGTACTGGGCCTTGGCACCGGCGAGACCGTGATCGCCGACCGGGCCGTACTCGCGCCCGGTCCTTGGCTCGCCGCTCCTGCCTGGAAGGGGCTCGTCGCGCCGCTGGGCGGCCGCGTGAAGAAGGTCGTGGCGATGCACGTCGACGTGCGGCCGGAAGAAGGCGACCGCGCGATCGTCTTCCACGACGAGGACGCGTTTCTGCTGCCGCTGCACCACCGGGGCCACTGGCTGTTCAGCTATACGTGCCGGGAGTGGGACGTCGACCCGGAAACCGTCGCGGACGGGATATCTCCGGAGAACCTGCGTGAAGCCCGGGACGTCCTGGCCCGCTACGCGCCCGGCCTCGTCGAGCACTGCGTATCCGGGCGGGTCTTCTGCGACGCGTACAGCCCCACCGGCGGGCCCTTGGTGACGGCCCTCGACAGCCACCGGCGTCTGGTCTTCGCGGGTGCGGCGTGCGGCTCGGGCTACCGGCTGGCCCCAGCCGTCGCCGCGGAGGCGGCCGGTCTGCTCCAGCTTCCGCACCACGGAGAGAGGGACAACTCGTGATCATCAACACGTACGACCCGAGCGCGCTGCACGAGACGTTCGGCATCGAGATGAGCTCGGTCGAGGGTCTGGGCGTGGGGGCCGGCTGGGGCAGAGTCGCCCCGGGCCGCAGCTCGGACAGCCATCACCACGACGAGACCGAGTGCTTCGTCATCGTCGCGGGCCGCGGCGAGTTCGTCGTCGACGGGGAGCGGTACGTCGCGGAGCCCGGCACCGTCGCGCTCTTCGAGCCCTTCGAGTCCCATGTGCTGGAGAACACCGGCGACTCGGATCTGGTCTTCCTGACGCAGTACTGGCGGGACGCCGACCGGGCGCTGAGGTCGGCGGGGTCTCCCGAACGCAAGTCCTACGGGGACCGGCCGGTCTTCGTCTTCTCCACCCCGCCGACGCCCAACGGCGATCTGCACCTCGGCCACCTGTCCGGCCCGTACCTCGGCGCCGACGCGTACGTGCGCTTCCAGCGCATGAACGGTGCCCAGGCATGGCATCTGACCGGCAGCGACGACTACCAGAGCTATGTGCTCGGCGCCGCGCGCAGGGAGAACCGGGAACCCGCGGAGGTCGCGGCGCACTACAGCGCCGAAATCGCCGAGACACTGCGGCTGATGGACATCCCGCTGGACCAGTACACGGTGACGAGCAGCGACGAGGCCTACCCGGCGGGACTGCGGCAGTTCTTCTCGCGTCTGGTCGCCTCCGGCTCGGTGGCTCCGGCGGAGGGCGAGGCGCTCTTCGACTCGGAGACGGGCCGGTACCTCTACGAAGTCGACGTCACCGGCGGCTGTCCGCACTGCTCGTCCGGCACCGGCGGAAACATCTGCGAGGAGTGCGGGGAGCCGAACCTCGTCGCCGACCTGGCGGACCCGGAGTCGGCGCAGTCGGCGGCCGTCCCGCGCCGGGCCGCCGTCAGCCGGTACTCGCTGCCCCTGCACGAGTTCCGTGAGACCGTCCGCGAGCACCACCGCCTCGGCCGTGTCCCGGCGCGGCTCGGGGAGCTCGCGCACCGGCTCTTCGGCCGGCCGCGCTTCGACGTCCCCGTCACCCACCCGTCCACCTGGGGAGTGCCTCCTGCCGAGAAGGCCACCGAGGGTCAAGTGATCTGGGTGTGGCCGGAGATGTCGTACGGGTTCCTGCACGGCATCGAGACCTTGGGCGGGCGGCTCGGCGAGGAGTGGAAGGCCCTCGCCCCCCGGCCGGACTGGAAGATCGTCCACTTCTTCGGCTACGACAACAGCTTCTACCACGCGGTGCTCTACCCGGTCCTCTACAAGCTGGCGTTCCCCGACTGGGCACCGGACATCGACTACCACGTCAACGAGTTCTATCTGCTCGAAGGCAGCAAGTTCTCCACCAGCCGCAGGCACGCCATCTGGGGTAAGGAGATCCTCGGCCCGGACAGCGTCGACGCCGTCCGCTACTTCCTCTCGAGCACCCGGCCCGAAGGGGTGCGTACCAACTTCCGGCGTGCCGCCTACGCATCGGTGCTCCAGGACACCCTCATCGGGACCTGGCAGGAGTGGCTGAACGACCTGGGGCGCCGTATCGACGAGCGCCATGCCGGCATCGCGCCGGACGCGGGCAACTGGACCCCGGAGCACTCGGCCTTCCTCGGCCGCCTCGGCAACCGGCTGGCCGCCCTGACCGGAAGCCTGAGCCCGGACGGGTTCTCGCTTCGGCAGGCGGCAGCCGAGCTGGGGGGCATCGTCGAGGACGTGGTCCGCTTCGGCCAGGGGCAGAGCCTGCTGGCCGGCAGCGAGGAGTGGCGGGACGAGAGCCGTACGGCCGTGGCGCTCGAACTCGCGGCGGCGCGCCTTCTGGCGGCCGGAGCCGCTCCGGTCATGCCCCGCTTCGCGTCCCGGCTCGCAGCCGCGCTCGACCTTCCCGAGCCCGCCGAGTGGCCCAGGACGGTCGAACTCCTCACACCGGGAAGCAAGGTCCAGCTGTCGTCCGCGGTCTTCTTCCGGCCGGCCGCTCAGCCGTAGCGCACCGAGGGTGCGGGGCCGGCCGCGGACGCCAGGGCGTCGGCGACCGGCCCGATGTCGTCGTCCGACAGCGTCGAGACGGTCACCCGCACCCCGGGCGGCGAGGACATCCGGAAGCGCGCCCCGGGTGCCACGGCCCAGCCGGACTGCAGCAGCCGCGCGACCGCACCCGTTTCGTCGGCCACCGGCACCCAGACGTTGATGCCGCTGCGGCCGTGTGCGGCGATTCCGCGCTCGCGCAGCGCGCGTACCAGGCCGTCCCGCCGGGCGCCGTACGCAGCGGCCACGGCCGCGGTGTCCACGGCACCCGACCGCCACAGCTGCACCACGACGTCCTGCAGCAGATGACTGACCCAGCCGGGGCCGAGCCGCAGGCGGCCGCGCACCCGGTCGATGGTGACGGGGTCCCCGGTGAGCACGGCGAGCCGCAGGTCGGGCCCGTACGCCTTGGCGGTTGAGCGGACCAGGGCCCAGCGCCCCGAACTGCCCGCCAGGGCGTGGAACGGCAGGTCGACGATGCCGTGGCCGTGGTCGTCCTCGATGAGCACGACCTCCGGATGGCTCTCCAGAACGGACCGGATGCTGTCCGCGCGCGGGCCGGTGACCGCCGCGCCGGTCGGGTTCTGCGCCCGGCAGGTGACCACGAGCGCGCGGGCGCCCTGCCGGAGCGCGCACTCGACGTCCTGCGGCAGCGGCCCGTCGTCGTCCACGGCGACGGGCACGGCGCGCAGTCCCAGCGCGGGGATCAGATCCAGCACGCTGCCCCAGCCGGGGTCCTCGACGGCGACCGCGTCACCGGGCCTGAGATGGGCGGCGAGCACCCGCTCGATCGCGTCGAGCGCCCCGGAGGTGACCGCAATGGGGCCGTCCGGTACACCGTCCGCCGCGAATGCGGCCTTGGCCTGTTCCGCCAGCTCGGCGCTGATGGGGACGTCGCCGTAGAGCGCAGGGCGGCGGGCGTTACGGGCCGCGGCCTCGGCGAGCGCCCCGCCGAGCGGGGGCAGCAGGGCGACGTCGGGGTTGCCGCTGGAGACGTCGACGACGCCCGGCGGGGCATCGACGCCGATCGCCTCCCGGGACGTGCTGGCAGGCCGCGCCCGCACCCTGCTGCCGCGCCTGCCCGCCGTCTCGATCACTCCGCGGTCGCGCAGCGTGCGATACGCGGCCGCGACGGTGTTCGGGTTGACCTCCAGCTGCTGCGCCAGTTCACGCAGCGGCGGCAGGAGCTGACCGGGGCTCAACTCCCCCGATCCGACGGCCTGTTCCACGCTGGCCGCAATCTCGGCTGCGCGACGACCGGCGATCCGATACTCTCCTAGCACAAAGAAGATTATGCACTAGTTCAATGGAGCTTCGCAATGCCGGACACGGACGCCGCCGCTCACGCCGCCCACGACGGGGCCCCAGCCGCCTACGATCCGACCGACCGCACGGTGCCGACCCGCGCACGGCAGCGCGCGGCGTACGACCGCGAACTCGTCCACGCGATCCTCGACGAGGGCTACCTCTGCCACCTCGGCTTCGTCCGCGACGGCGCACCCGTGGTGCTGCCGACGCTCTACGCCCGGGTGGGCGAGCGGCTGTATGTGCACGGCTCGACGGGCTCCCGGCCGCTGCGCATGGCGGCCCCGGCGGACTCCTCGGGCCTGGCCGACTCGGCGGACTCGGCGGACTCGGCCGACCCCGGACTGCCGGTGTGCCTCACCGTCACCCACGTCGACGGGCTGGTGCTCGCGCGCTCCGCCTTCCACCACTCGGTCAACTACCGCTCGGTGGTGGTGCACGGCACCGCCCGGCAGGTGACGGACGCGGCCGAGCGCGCCGCGGCCCTCGACGCGATCGTCGACCAGGTGCTGCCGGGCCGCGCCGACGACTCCCGCCGGGCCAACGCGAAGGAACTGGCCGCGACCGCGGTGATACGGCTCGACCTCGAGGAGGTCTCGGCGAAGATGCGGTCCGGCCCGCCCAACGACGAGCCCGAGGACTTGTCGCTGCCGTACTGGAGCGGCGTCCTGCCGGTCACGCGGGCGTACGGCACGCCGCTCCCGTCCGACGACCTGGACCCGGCCGTGCCGCTCCCGGCCTACCCGGCGTCCCGCTGAGCAGGACCTACGCCCGGCGCTACCCGCCCAATGTCCCGCCCGGGTGCGGGCATTCGTTCCGCGGGGTGATGGGGGTACCCCCATCACCCCGCGGAACGAATGCCGTTCAGGCGGGGGACGGGCGGCGGTAGGCGGAGGCCAGACGGGCTTCCGTCACCGCCAGAGCCGCCACCGCCGCCAGCAGCAGGAGCGTTCCGAGCGCGGTCGCCACCGTGAGCCGCTCCCCCAGCACAGCCACCGCGATCACCGCCGCACTCACCGGCTCGATCAGCATGATCACGGACGCGGTGGCGGCCCGTACGACGGCCGCCCCCGCGAAGTACAGGGCGTACGCGAGCGCGGTCGGCACGGCCGCCACGTACACCAGCAGCACCAGCACCCGGGCCGGATCCGCCGTGTGCGGCAGCAGCCCCTCCGACGCGACGAGCGGCAGCAGGCAGACCGCGCCGACGGCGAAGGCCCAGGCCGTCGTCGAGCGCGGGTCCGCGCCTCCACCGGCGCGCCCGAGCCGGCGCGTCAGCAGCGTGATCCCCGCGTATGCCGCCGCGGACACCAGCGCCAGGACGACACCGAGCGGCTTCACGACCCCGCCCCCGCTTCCGAGAACCAGCACAGCGAGCCCGCCCAGCGCACCCGCCATGGCCGCCACTCCCCCGCGGCCCAGCCGCTCCCCCATGGTCAGGCGGGCGCCGAGCGCGATGAGCACGGGCCCGGCGCCGATGGTCACGACGGTGCCCACCGCGAGCCCCGTCTCCTGCACCGCCGCGAAGTAGGCGGTCTGAAAGACGGTCAGGCCGAGACCGGTGCCCACGATGCGCAGGACCCGGCGGCCCCGCGCTTCAACGGACGGCCGCGCCGCGGGCGCGACGGCGCCCGGGCCCCGGGCCCGTGCCCGTACTCGGCTCACGGCACGTACCGCACGCACCGCCATCAGCAGCGCGAGCCCGCCCACGTAGCGCCAGAACGACAGGGCGACGGGACCGAGATCGCTGGACCGGTACAGCATGGCGGCCGCCGCACCCGCGGTGCCCCAGGCGGCACCGGCGACGACCAGATAGAACAGGCCACGCCCGACGGGCAGGCCGACAGCATTGTCCGACACGTTCGACACGAGAGAGTTCTCCGCGGAAGAGGAATGGTCGCTTCGCTTCCGTCTGCGGGCAGCGGCGACATGCCCGGGCAGAGCCCGAGCCAGGTCTTCCGTGGAGCGGCCGCCCGCCTTAAGCGGCGGGAGGCGGAAGAACGAGTGCGTTCGCATACATGATCCGGACCTTACGTCGCCCGGGAACGGGCGGGCAACTCCCTTTCGTCCCGCCCGATGCCCCTGCCGTCCTCGCCATCCTCGCCGCCCTCGCCGCCCTCGCCGCCTTCGCCGGGCATCGATCCGGACGTCGAGCCGGCCACCGGCCCGTCCGAGGCCGCCTTCGGCGTCGAGGTCTGCGCGATGAGCGCCCCCGCCAGCACGGCCGCGCCACCGATGACCTGCGGCGCGGAGAGATGCTCCCCGAGCATGAACCAGGCCAGTACGGTCGCCACGACCGCTTCGAGGCACGCCACGACTCCGGCGACCTGCGGCGAGAGTCGGCGCACCGACAGCACGCCGGTGAGGTACGCGATGACGGTCGCGACGAGCACGACCCAGCCGAGCAGCAGCGCCGCCGGCACCACCGTGCCGTCCATGTCCGCCTGTCCCGCGAGCAGCGCCCAGTCCATGCCCCACGGCCGGGCGACGACGGTGAGCGCGGCGGCGCCCACGAGCAGCCCGTACGCGATGACCCCGATCGGGTCCGCCGCGTCCTCGCCGTCGCTGCCGTGGTCGGCGAGCACGAAGTACGAGACCTGGCAGCAGGCCGCGCCGAACGCGAGCAGCAGTCCCAGCGCGTCGAAGCCGAGCCCCGACCAGACTTCGACGACGCACGCGAGACCGCCCACTGCGAGCACGACGCCGACGGCGGCCGCGCGGCTCACCGGCCGGCGCTGTACGAACCGCACCCAGCCCAGCAGCAGCGCCGGGCCGAGGTACTCGACGAGCAGCGCCACCCCGACCGGGATGCGGGAGATCGCGGCGAAGTAGCAGGCCTGCACGCCCGCCACGGCGAGCAGGCCGAAACCTGCGAGGAGGGCGGGGCGCCGACGTACCAGGGCGCGGTGCCGCCAGGCGACGGGCAGCATGACGAGGGCCGCGCCCCCGGCGCGCAACCACACCAAATGCAGCGGGTCCAGGCCCGCCTCGATCAGCGGCTTGGCTGCAACCCCCGATCCCCCGAACGCGAACGCCGAAGCCAAGGCGAGGCCGAGGCCGACGTTCCTTCCCTGAGACGCGTGCATCCGGACATGATGTCAGCTCTCGACAGGAGCGTCATCCCCGATACGCCTGACAGGCCGCAGTACCGGGCCGCAGCACCAGGCCGCAGCCCGAACGCCCCGCTCCCCGTCACACGGCCTCGTTCCCGAGTCCCCTCTGCAGGACAGTTGCGCCGCCGACCGCCCCGGCGGGCAGGGAGCCGTCGAGCCGGGCCGACAGCAACTCGCGGTCCACGCCCGCCCGGCGCAGCACCTCCGACGCCCGGCACCCGGAGTCGGCGACCAGCGCGGCCAGCAGGTCGAGCCCTTCGGCGCGTTCGGCGCCCCTGCAGCGGGCGCGCTCCAGTGCGCCCTGCATGGCCGCGGCCGCCGCCGGTGACAAGCCGGGGGTTCCGCTCTCCTCGCGCCCGGCGCTCACGACGCGCAGGGCCCCGGAGTCCTCGACCGCACCCCGCCACCTGAGCCCGTAACCGATGCTGCGCTGCACGAGATAGGTGAGCAGCCGGGCGACCTGCGCCCCGGCGCCGAATGCGGCCCTGACCTCCGGATCCGCTTCGAGGAGGGTGTGCAGGAGGTGAGCGGTGTCGACATGGCGGTCGGCATCGCGTATGGCGCGCCTGCGGGCAGCGCTGACCACCGACGCCGGCACGGCACCGAGCCGGGCACCGGGCCCGGGACTGGACTGCCCGGCGACACCGGGCGGCGGCGAACGGTCTGGCACATCTCCCACCTCATCAGCCCCGAACGAGCCGAGCATCGACGGTAGGGATCATTTGCCCCTCCCACCGTGGTTGGGTACGGATGACCGGATTCTCCTCCTTAGGGATGAGATCACGCCACAGGAAGGCCATAACTGACGCTCCGTCAGTCTTGAATGTTGGAGCCCCTCGGTCTACGGTCCGCGAGCGCCTGTCGCAGTGACGGAGAAGGGGTGGTCGTATGGCCGAGGTCAGCGCGGAGGCACGGATCGAAGCACCGGCGGAGAAGGTCTGGGAGCAGCTGACGGACTTCACGTCGTACGGGCAGTGGAACTCCACGCACACCAGCTTCCCCAAGGGCGGCCCCGCCTCCCTGGAGCCGGGTGCCACCTTCGCGGAGAACATGAAGCTCATGGGATTCCCTGCCGAGGTGAACTGGACGGTGGAGGCCTGCGAGCCCGCCCGGCTGCTGCACATCAGGGGCACCGGGCCGATGGCGGTGAACGTCGGCACGCGGTACACCCTCACTCCGGACGGCGAGGGGACGCAGGTGCGGATCGACGGTGAGTTCACCGGAGCGGCCGTGACGCTCATGGCCGGCAAGCTCAAGGACTCGGCGACGGCGGCGCTGAACGAGTCGCTGCGCAAGCTCAGCGGTCTGGTCGCGTAACAAGCAGGACAGGCTGCGACCGCCGCGACTGGGGCGACCGCCGTTGGCTGAGGGGTGGCCCGCCGGCCGCCCCTCAGCCACTGCGCCCCTCGAGCAGCTCGTAAGGCGGGGCAGGGCTCAGCGCACGGTCAGCTCGGCCTTCCGCCCGCCCGCGGTGAACACGTACGCCCCGCCCTCGACGCGCGGCGCGCCCGCGCCGTCGATGTCGCCCGGGGTGACCGCGAGCACCCGCGCCGGGACGGTCAGCGCGACCGTCTTCGACTGGCCCGCTTCCAGCCGCACTTTGGTGAAGGCGACCAGCTTCCCGGCCGGGGCCAGCACGTCGCTCGACGGCCGCGACACGTGGATGGGAACCACCAGATCCCCGTCCCTCCGGCCGGTGTTGGACACGGTGACCTTCAGCTGCACCGGCTCGCCCGCCCTGACCGAGCTCCGCACCAGGCCCAGGGAATCGAAGGCGTAGCTGGTGTAGGAGAGACCGGCCCCGAAGGCGTACGCGGCGTCGTACGAGGACTCGGCGCCCCCGTTGGTGCCGGGCAGCTGCTGGTAGTACATCGGCTCGTTGCCGGTCTTCTTCGGCCAGGACACCGGGAGCCGGCCGCTCGGGTTCGCCGCCCCGAAGAGGACGTCGGCGACCGCGTGGCCGCCCTCGGTGCCGGGCAGCCAGGACATCAGCAGCCCTTCGGTGCCCGCCGCGTCGCCGAGCGCGAGCGGGCGTCCGGCGAGCACCACGACCACGACCGGCTTGCCGCTCGCCTTCAGCGACTTCACCAGCGCCTGCTGGCCGGCGGACAGTTCCGGCCGCGGGGAGTCGGCCTCGCCCTCGGCCGCGGCCTTCTCACCGACCACGACGACCGTGAGATCCGCGGTCCTGGCCTGCTCGGCGGCCTCGTCCGCGGCCGCGGCGTACACCACGTCCGTGCCCTTGGGCGCCGCTGCCCTGATGCCTTCGAGGACGGTGGTGCCGGGGAGCTCGACTCCCTCGGGCACCCGCTGCCAGCCGATGGTCCAGCCCCCGGCCTGGCTGTCGATGTCGTCGGCGTACGAACCGGCGACCACGATCTTCTTGGCGGAGGCGGGTACGGGGAGAGTGCCGTCCTCGTTGCGCAGCAGGACCTGGGATTCGGTGGCGGCCTTGCGGGCGAGTTCCCGGTCGGCACCGAGCACGGCCTCGTCGGCCTCGCCGGGGTCGACGTACGGGTCCTCGAACAGGCCGAGTTCCAACTTCAGCCGCAGGATGCGGCCGACGGCCTCGTCAATGCGCTTCTCCTTCACCAGGCCACGCCTGACGGCGGTCATCAGGCCTTCGGTGAAGTCTTTGGCGAAGTACGGCTCCATGGCCATGTCGATACCGGCGTTGACGGCGAGCGCGATGGCCTCGGGGTAGTCGGCCGCGATCTTGTACTTGGTCTGCAGGGCGCGGATGTCCTCCCAGTCGGTGACCGCCACGCCTTTGAAGTCCCACTGGTCGCGCAGGACCTTGGTGAGCAGGTAGCGCGAGGAAGTGGCCGGAACCCCGTTGACGGCACCGGAGTTGACCATGACGGTCCTGGCTCCGGCCTCGACGGCGGACCGGTACGGCGCGAGCAGGGTGTCCTGGAGGTAGCGGACCGACACGTCGGCGGGCACCCGGTCGTGCCCGTTGGAGGGCTCCGAGTAGCCGGCGAAGTGCTTGACGGTGGCGGCGACCTTCTTCGCGCCCCGCACGTTCTCGGTGCCGCGGACTGCGGCCGCGGCGAGCGTTCCGGCGAGCAGCGGGTCCTCGCCGTACGTCTCGTAGTAGCGGCCCCAGCGCTGGTCACGGGCGAGGTCGGCGACGGGCGAAAAGTTCCAGTCGATGCCGGTGGCGGCGACGGCACGGGCGGTGGCCGCGCCCGAGTCGCGTACGGTGCCGGGGTCCCAGGTGGCGCCGAGCCCGATCTGGTGCGGGAAGACGGTGGCGCCCAGGACGTTGTTGTGGCCGTGCACGGCGTCGACTCCGTAGAGCACGGGGATGTGGAGACGGGACTTCTCGACGGCGTACTTCTGGACGGAGTTGACCATACGGGCCCAGTCGGCGGGCGTGTTCTTCTGCGGGCCCATGCCGCCGCCGGAAAGGACGGAACCAGCTGCGTAGTCGTCGAGGACCGTCTTCATGCACGCCTCGTTGAGGGCGCCGCCGCTCCACTCGCAGTCGCCCTGGATCCGGGCCACGGCGATCTGGTCCATCTGCCCGGCCTTCTCCTTGAGCGTCATCCGCCGGAGGAGGTCCTGGACGCGCTGCGCGACGGGCGCACGGGCGTCGAGGTACGCGGGCCGCCCGGCCCCGTCGGCTCCGGCCGGCGCGGACGCAAGCGTCGCCACACAGGCCGTGACGGTCACGAGTGCGGCGGCGCTGCGGCGCCGGGCGCTTCCGATGGATCTCGCTCTCGTGCGTACGCGCCCCTTGAGGCGGCGGTGTAACAGCATCATGCGGGCTCCGTTTCGTGGTCGGCGAGCGGAGTCTTTCCGCGCCGGTGACACCCCGTCAAGGCTTTTCGCAGCGCTTTTCTCATGACCTGAACTAACTCGCGAGCAAAGAAGCGGCGACCCCGCGCACCCGCGCGCGGCACCGCCGCTTCCGACTGGCTCGGCCTCTCCCCGGACCTCGCTCAGCCCCACTCAGTCCTCTTCCGCGAGGATCAGATACAGCTCCTTCCGCGCCTTGTTGACCACCGCGAGAGCCTTGTCGCGCTGCTCGGGCGTCCCGGTCGCCCAGACCTGCCGGAAGGCGTCGACGAGACCCGCGCCGGCCTTCCGGATCTCGTTCATGGCCTCCCAGTCGACGCCGCGCCCGGCCTCCTCCCAGGGGGCCTCGGGACCGGCATCCGCCTCGGCGCGACCGGTCTCGGTCAGCTCGAACAGCTTCTTGCCGCCATCGCTCGTGCTGCTGATCAGGCCCTCGTCCTCCAGCAGTTGCAGGGTCGGATAGACCGAGCCGGGGCTCGGCTTCCACGCTCCGCCACTGCGCTCGGCGATCTCCTGGATCATCTCGTAGCCGTGCATCGGGCGGTCCTTGAGCAGGGTCAGGATCGAAGCGCGCACATCGCCGCGCCGCGCCCTGCCGCGCATTCCGCCGCGCCCGCGGCCGCCCCATGGCGGCGGCCCGAAAGGCGGGCCGAACGGCCCGAAGGCGGCGCGCCGCGCATCGAAGTCACCCCGGCCCTGGTGGCCGGGTCCGCAGGGTCCATGTCCTTGTCCGTGGGAACGCATAGTGACGCTCCTTCCATGTTGATCTGTCGCGATGCTTCAACGATATATCGTGAACACTCGAACGACAAGGCCCGTGGACCCGGCCGCCGGCCCGCACCCACCCAGGCCCCCGAGACGAGGCCAACAGGGCCGGCCAGGGCCAGCGACTCGGAATTGGCCTTGTCCCCCGGCGCCTCCCGCGCCCTACGCTCACGCTCATGCGCATCCGTATCGTCGACGCCTTCACCGACCGCCCCTTCGCCGGAAACCCGGCCGGCGTGCTCCTCCTGGACTCCGGCGGCTTCCCCGACGACGCCTGGCTGCAGCGCGTCGCCGCGGAGGTCAACCTCCCCGAGACGGCCTTCGCGCACCCGCTCCCCCAGGGCGGCGAGGCCGACTGGGCGCTGCGCTGGTGCACGCCCGCGACCGAGGTCAACCTGTGCGGCCACGCCACGCTTGCGACCGCCCACGTCCTGCACACCGCGGGCATCGCGAGCGGCACCGTCCGCTTCGCCACGCGCAGCGGCGTCCTCACCGCGACCGCCGCCGACGACGGCTCGATCACCCTGGACTTCCCGACCGCACCGCTGACCGCGCTCGACGTGCCGGACAGCGCCGTCGCCGCGCTCGGCACGGACGTCCTCTCCGCCCATGACACCGGCCCGAACGTCGGGGATCTGCTCGTCGAGCTGGCCGACGAGAAGACGGTCCGGGCCCTGGCGCCCGACCTCGCGGCCGTCGCGCGCCTCGGCCACCGCGGCGTCATCGCGACCGCCAGGGCCGAAGACCCCACCCGTGGCTACGACTTCGTCTCGCGCTTCTTCGCCCCGGCCGTCGGCATCGACGAGGACCCGGTCACGGGCAGCGCCCACACCGCCCTCGCGCCCTTCTGGTCCGAGCGGCTCGGCCGCGACGAGCTCACCGGCCTCCAGGCCTCGGCCCGCACCGGACTCGTACGCACCGCCCTGCGCGGCGACCGCACACTCCTCACCGGAACCGCGGTCACCGTCATCGACGGCGAACTGCACGCCATCGCCTAGGACTTGGGACGTACGAGACGCATCTTCGGCTCACGAGGCGCATCTTCGGCCGCGGTCCGCTCGGCTCCTCCACCCAGCGATTGGCGGGAGGGGAGGCCGAACGAGCCGCACCCACCCACCGATGGTCGCGTCAGCCCGTCGGCAGCCAGCTCACCTTCCCCGCCAGCAGCGCGTAGCCGACGAACGCCACGATGTCGATCAGCGCATGGGCCGCCACCAGCGGCCCGACCCGCCCCCACCTGCGGTAGAGCAGCACGAACACGACGCCCATCACCATGTTCCCGACGAGCCCGCCGATGCCCTGGTAGAGGTGGTACAGCCCGCGCAGCCCGGCGCTCGCCGCGAGCGAGGCCGCCGGCGTCCACCCCAGCTGCCCGAGCCTGCGCAGCAGATAGCCGACCACGACCACCTCCTCCAGCAGCGAGTTCTGGATGGCCGAGGCGATCAGCACCGGGATCTTCCACCACACGTCGGGCAGCGACTCCGGCACGACCGTGAGGTTGAAGCCCGCGGCCCGCACGGCGAGATAGAAGGCGAGGCCGGTGCCGCCGATCGCCGCCGCGATACCGGCCCCGGCACCGAGGTCGAAACGGGGCCTGCGCCGGTCGAGGCCGATCGCCCGCAGGCCCCCCGCGCCCTCCCGCAGCAGCAGGTGCGCGACGAGCAGGACGGGCACCAGCGCGGTCGCGATCCCGAAGACCTGCCAGGCGAGATCCAGCCACGGCCGCCCGGGCGCGGCGGAGGCGTTGAGCGTGGCGGCCTGGTCCCGCAGACCCCCCGGCTTCGTCGCCGCGCCGACAAAGCTGATCAGTGCGGATACCGCGCTCGCACCCACCGACAGAGCGAGCACCAGCAGCGTCTCGTCGCGCAGCAAGCGGGGCGACAGCCGCTCACCGGGGAAGGAATCGGCCACCCTGCCGGACTCTGCCTGCACACCCGCCTCCAGTTCTCCACAATCCCGCCTCATCCCCGTTCCCGCGCCGCTATGGTCTCGAAAACAAGTACGAAGATCGCCACGACAGGCCGGGAGGAGACCCATGGGACGACACAGCTTGCCCGACGACTCGGCGCCCGGTGGCACGGGGGCCAGAACCCGCGCCCGCCGTCGTACCGTAGCGATCTCCACCGCCCTCGTCCTGGCCGTGACCGCGGGCACCGTCGCCGCGCTCCGCGGCGACCTGCTGTCCTTCGACGGCTCCTGCGACGGCGAGACCATGCCCCTGCGCGTGGTCGCCTCGCCCGACATCGCGCCTGCCCTGCGCATCGTCGCCGGCCGGGCCCGGGCCGACGGTGTCCGTACGGACGGCCGCTGCCTGGACGTACGGGTCACCGCCCGCCCGGGGTACGAGGTCGCGGGCGAGCTGAGCCGGCGCGGCGCCCGCCCCGGCTACGAGGTCTGGCTGCCGGACTCCAGCGTGTGGGTCGAACGGGTCCTGGCGTCGGGCACCGGCCCCTCGCTCGGCGACGGCGGCAACGTCGCCTCCTCGCCGCTCGCCCTCGCCACGGTCCCCTCCGCCGCGGAGAAGCTGGGCTGGCCCCGCAGGACGTACACCTGGACGGAGCTGACCAAGGCCGCCGGGAAGGCGGATCTGCGGCTGGGAGCGGCCGACCCGGCCCGCAGCGCCACCGGGGTGCTCGCCCTCGCCCGGATCGGCGCCTCAGCGGAGAAGCGGGATCCCAGTTCCGACACGCTGGTCGCGGCGACGGCCAAGCTGCTCGCCGGGCACGCCGCGGACGGCGACGAGGAGGTCCTGGCCACCCTCCCGCGCGCCGACTCCGGGGCGGAGAAGGGCGATCCGCGCGGGAACCCGGCGCTGATCGTGTCCGAGCAGGCGGCCCACGCCCACAACCAGGGCGGTCACCTCGGACCGGACCTCCGGCTGTTCTACCCCGAGGACGGCAGCGCGCTGCTCGACTACCCGTACACCCTGGTCGGCGAGGACACTCTGACCGCCGGCCAGACGCGGGCCGCGACCCGCTTCATGACGCTGCTCGGCACCGGAGACAGCCTCGAGGTGCTGCGCGAGCACGGATTCCGCACGGGCGGCGGGCCACCCGAACCCGGGGTGGTCCGCGCGGCGGGTGCGCGGGCCCCGCAGCCGTACGCCGCCACGCCCGCGGAGCCGCCGACCGCAGAGGAGGTGCGGGCGACGCTCAGCCTATGGACGATCACGGTCCAGAGCGCGCGGCTGACCACCGTGGTGGACGCCTCGGACTCCATGTCCGCGCCCGTGCCCGGCCGGAACGGCCAGACACGGATGGACGTCACCAAGGCCTCGCTGCTCCAGGCCCTCGCCACCTTCACGCCGAAGGACGAGATCGGGCTGTGGGAGTTCGCGCGTCAGTTGGACGGCGACCGCGACTACCGCAGGCTGGTGGGCACGGAGCGGCTGGGCGAGCGTACGGCCGGTGGCGCCACGCACCGGGACCGGCTGGCCGCGGCCTTCACCGGTCTCGCTCCGGTGCCCGACGGCCCGACGGGGCTGTACGACACGGTGCTCGCGGTCTACCGGGACGCCAACGCGTCATACGCGAAGGACCGGTTCAACGCCGTCGTGCTGCTGACCGACGGCGCCAACCAGGACCCCGGATCCATTTCCCGCAAAGCCTTGGTCGAAGAGCTGAGGGAACTCGCCGATCCGCAGCGTCCGGTGCCGCTGATCGCCATCGCGGTCGGGCCCGACGCCGACAAGCGGTCGTGCGAGCAGATCGCGGCGGCGACGGGCGGCTCCGCGCACCAGGTCGTGGACCCGGCGGAGATCCACCAGGTGCTCCTCAAGGCGATCATGTCCGCCGGAAGCCGCTGACGCGTTCTGCGCCCGTGGCCCCCAGCCCCGGTCCTGTGGCCCCGAGCCCCGGCCCCGGTCCGCGGGAGAGACGTTTCAGCCCGGAAAGGCCACCGGCCAGGTGTGCACGGGCTCGCCGGCGCGCATCAGCTCGCAGTAACGGCGGGTGGTCGCGGCCAGCGCGGCCTCCCTGCCGAGGCCGCCGTCCAGCCCCCGGTGGAAGGTCGCGGCCTGCCAGGAGGCGCCGTTCACCCGGCGCCTGCAGCGCTCCTCGATGACGCCCAGGTAGAAGTCCCGGTCGGCCGGTTCCACGCCCCACCCGTCGAGCCCGGCTGCGGCGAGCGGCAGCAGCTCGTCCCGTACGAGGCGGACGGCGGGCAGCTCGGACACGCTCCCCGAGCGGCCGGGGCGCGGCCAGCGCAGCGTGGCGTCGATGCCGTAGCGGCAGGCGGCGTCGAAGTTGTCGGACGCCTCGGCGAACGACAGCTTCGACCAGACGGGGCGCGGCTCCTCGGCGAGGGCGCGGACGAGCCCGTAGTAGAAGGCGGTGTTGGCGATGACGTCGGTGACGGTGGGGCCCGCGGGCAGGACGCGGTTCTCCACCCGCAGGTGCGGCACGCCCTCGGCGACCGCATAGACAGGCCGGTTCCAGCGGTAGACGGTGCCGTTGTGCAGGACCAGTTCCTGCAGCTCGGGTATGCGGCCCTCGTCGAGGACGCTCATCGGGTCCTCCTCGCCGCAGATGGGCAGCAGGGCGGGGAAGTAGCGGAAGTTCTCCTCGAAGAGGTCGTACGCGCCAGTGATCCAGCGTTCGCCGAACCAGGTCCGCGGCCGCACGCCCTGTGCCCTGAGCTCGGGCGGCCGGGTGTCGGTGGCCTGCTGGAACAGCGGCGGTCTCGACTCGCGCCACAGCTCGCGGCCGAAGAGGAAGGGGGAGTTGGCGCCCATCGCGATCTGCACCGCGGCCACCGCCTGCGCGGCGTTCCACACGGCAGCGAACCGCCCGGGCGTCACCTGGAGGTGCAGCTGCACGGAGGTGCAGGCGGCCTCGGGGGCGATCGAGCCGCTGCGGTAGGTCAGCCGCTCCACGCCCTCGATGTCGAGGGCGATCTCCTCCCCGCGCGCCGCCAGGATCTGGTCGTTGAGCAGCATGTAACGGTCGACCTCGGAGAGGTTCGAGGACACCAGGTGCTGCGCGGTGAGGGTGGGCAGAATGCCGACCATCACGATCTCCGCGGACACCTCGCGCGCCTTGCGGTCGGCGTACGCCAGACCGGTACGGAGCTCCTCGGCGAGCCGGTCGAGGACCCGCCCCGACATACGGTGCGGCACGATATTCACTTCAAGATTGAACTGGCCGAGCTCGGTCTGGAAATCGCCGCTGGAGATGCGTTCCAGTACTTCCGCATTCATCATGCACGGCATCCCGTCGGCGCCCGCGAGATTCAGCTCGATCTCCAGCCCCATGAGATTCTTGGGCCGGTCGAACCGCTTCTCCTCCAGCAGTCGCTCGAGGCCCTCGAGACACTGCCGCAGTTTGCGCCGATAGCGCTGCCGATCGGACAGGTCGAACCCGCCTGCCACGACCTTCTCCCCCATCGAAGCGTCCCTCCTCGAGTGGGCCGACCGCGGTACCGGCCACGGCGTCAGGGTCGATGATGCCCAGGCAATGTGATCGATAACGCCCGCCGGACACCGCATGCCCGCTACGCTCGTGACTACACGCACCGCGGCACATTCCATCGGCATAGCGTCCTGTCCCGGGCCCCGCGCATTGCTCACGTGAAAAACACCGGCGGGAATCGGCCTACCGCTCACGGGCCATAGCACGAGGCAGGGAGCCGGAGGGGCGGACAGAATAGGCGTAACCCACTCGGAGCAAGGACCGAATACGACCTTGCCCGCAATGCCGACGACAGCTAGTCGAAACACCGAGTGAACATACGTCAGTTAAACTCCGCGAAAGAGGGCAGAGAGTGTGCACCGCCGGCATTTCGATCCACCGGCCCCCTCTGACCCCGCACCTGCTGACACCGCCGTCCGCACCGCCCCGCACCACGTGTCTCCCAAGTGAGAGGCGACCACCATGCCGCTGCTTGTTCCCCCGGCACCCAAGCCCGCCCTGCGCAGCGCCCTTGCGGCCCTCAGCTCGCCCACCGCGGTCCGCGATCCGCGCACGCCCGCCCTGCGGTCCGTACCCGGGCCGCTGACTCCCGAACTCCCGCTGCCCGTCCATGTCCTCGACCGCATCACCGCCCGGCGGGGCACGCCGCGCACCCGGCTCGCCGGGTGGCGCTTCCTGGTCCGCGGCGGCGACCGCGCGGTGGCGGCGGCCGAGACGATGCTGACCCCGGACGGCTGGGCCTTCTCGCACTTCTTCGAGGGTCCTTACGTGACGTCCACCGAGCGTGCGCTGCGGCACGCCGAGACGCTGCCCGCCGCGTACCAGCCGCGGCTGCTGTCCGTACCCGAGCTCTACATGCTCACGCTGTGGCTCCACGAGGACACCACGGCCGACGCCGCCGAGGGCGCGCCCGCGCCGAACGACCTGCTGGTGCCGCTCGCCCCGGCGCCTCCGGGCATCGCCGCGCACCGGACGCACCGGGTCGCGGAGTTGCTGCCCGTGCTCACCCTCCGGCTCTCGCCGCCCCCGCTGATGGGCATGGGCCAAGCTGCCATGGGGTCGCCCGCCTGACCTTGAGGACCCCAGCTGTGTGCGGCATGAGCGTGCCCCGCGACCCCGTGGTCGCGGGGCGCTCGCTTTGGGCGCTCGTTGTGCGGGCTCGGCGCTCAATGCGCGGGGCGCACCACCATAAACGCCGCCCCAAGCGCCACCGCCCAACCGGACTAGCCTGGTGTGACCACACAAGACCCCCCGAAGAGACCGCGGGACTACGGTGAACCGTCCGCCCGGGTGACGCGTCCCTTCCAGTGAGGACAGCTGCCGCGAAATGCCTGCGGAATTGCGCCCGTAGGGCAAGACTGGGACCGATCCGAGAGATACGGGGGGCGGTATGGACACCGCATCGAGCAGCAGGACACTCACCACACCACAGCGAAAGAACCCACCCATGTGCCAGCACCAGTCACCGTGCCCGTCAGCCGACTCCGCCGACCGGGAGGCCGCCCAGATCGTGGCGCACCACCCGGAGCAGGGCTGGAGCCTGCTGTGCAATGGCGTCCTGTTCTTCGAGGACACCGGTGAGCTGCTGCCGGACGGGCAGATCATCGCCCCGCACCGGCCGCTCGGCTCCGAGCATGTGATGACTGCGGCGTGACGGCGGCACGGCGGTAGGCGGTACCACCAGAAAGACCCGGAAACACAGGGGCCGGCCCGGCGGAAATCGCCGAACCGGCCCCGATGCGTGTCAGGCGTCGTACTCCTCCAGGGGCGGGCACGAGCAGACCAGGTTGCGGTCGCCGTAGGCCCCGTCGATCCGGCGCACCGGCGGCCAGTACTTGTCCGCGGCCGTGACACCGGCCGGGAAGACCGCAGTCTCGCGGCTGTACGGCCGCTCCCATTCGCCGGCCAGGGCGGCCGCCGTGTGCGGGGCCCCCCGCAGCGGGTTGTCGTCCGCGGGCCACTCGCCCGAGCCGACCCGCTCGATCTCCCCGCGAATCGCGATCATGGCCTCGCAGAACCGGTCCAGCTCGGCGAGGTCCTCGCTCTCGGTCGGCTCGATCATCAGCGTCCCGGCCACCGGGAACGACATCGTCGGAGCGTGGAAGCCGTAGTCGATCAGCCGCTTGGCGACGTCGTCGACGGTGACGCCGGTCGCCTTGGTGAGCGGGCGCAGGTCGACGATGCACTCGTGCGCGACCAGACCGTTCGGGCCGGTGTAGAGCACGGGGTAGTGCGGTTCGAGGCGCTTGGCGATGTAGTTGGCGCCGAGGACCGCGACCTGGGTGGCCCTGCGCAGACCCTCCGCCCCCATCAGCCGGACGTACGCCCAGGAGATGGGCAGGATGCCCGCGGAGCCCCACGGCGCGGCCGAGATGGGGCCGACCCCCGTCTCGGGCCCCGCGGCCGGCTGGAGCGGGTGGTTCGGCAGGTACGGCGCGAGGTGGGCGCGCACGCCGACCGGGCCGACGCCCGGGCCGCCCCCGCCGTGCGGGATGCAGAAGGTCTTGTGCAGGTTGAGGTGCGAGACGTCGCCGCCGAAGTGGCCGGGCTTCGCGAGACCGAGCAGCGCGTTGAGGTTGGCGCCGTCCACGTACACCTGGCCGCCCGCGTCGTGCACCGCCGCGCAGATGTCGGTGATGTGCTCCTCGAACACGCCGTGCGTGGACGGGTAGGTGACCATGAGCACGGACAGCTGGTCGCCGTACTGCTCGATCTTGGCGCGCAGGTCCTCGACGTCGACGTCGCCGTCCTCGCCGGTCTTCACCACGACGACCTTCATGCCCGCCATCACGGCGCTGGCGGCGTTGGTGCCGTGCGCGGAGGACGGGATGAGGCAGATGGTGCGCTGCTCGTCGCCGTTGGCGCGGTGGTACGCCCGTACGGCCAGCAGTCCCGCCAGCTCGCCCTGGGAGCCCGCGTTCGGCTGGATCGACACCTTGTCGTAGCCGGTGACCTCGGCGAGCCGCTCCTCGAGCTCGCGAATCAGCGTCACATAGCCCTCGGCCTGCTCGACGGGCGCGAACGGGTGCAGCGCCCCGAACTCGGGCCAGGTGACCGGCTCCATCTCCGTCGTCGCGTTGAGCTTCATGGTGCAGGAGCCCAGCGGGATCATGCCGCGGTCGAGCGCGTAGTCCCGGTCGGCCAGCTTGCGCAGGTAGCGCAGCATCGCGGTCTCGGAGCGGTGCTGGCGGAAGACCGGGTGCGTGAGGTACTCGTCGGTGCGCAGCAGCGCCTCCGGCAGCGCATCCTCCACGGTCGCGTCCAGCGCCTCCACGTCCGCCTCGACGCCGAAGGCGCCCCACACCGCGGCCAGCTGGTCCCGGTCGGTGGTCTCGTCGCAGGCGATGCCGACCAGGTCCGCGTCGATCTCGCGCAGATTGACCCCGGCCTCGCGGGCGGCGGCCACGACGCCGGCGGCCCGCCCGGGGACGCGGGCGGTCAGGGTGTCGAAGTACGAGCCGTGGACGATCTCCACGCCGCCCGCCCGCAGACCCTCGGCGAGCAGCGCGGCGTAGCGGTGGGTCCGCCGGGCGATGCCCGCCAGCCCGTCCGGGCCGTGGTAGACGGCGTACATCCCGGCCATGACGGCGAGCAGCACCTGCGCGGTGCAGATGTTGCTCGTGGCCTTCTCGCGGCGGATGTGCTGCTCGCGGGTCTGCAGGGCCAGCCGGTACGCCTTGTCGCCGTCCGCGTCCACGGAGACTCCGACGAGCCGGCCCGGCAGGCTGCGGGCGAACGTCGAGCGTACGGACATGTAGCCGGCGTGCGGGCCGCCGAAGCCCATCGGGACGCCGAAGCGCTGGCTGGTGCCGACGGCGATGTCCGCGCCCAGGTCGCCGGGCGAGGTGAGCAGGGTGAGGGCGAGGAGGTCGGCGGAGACGGTGACGACCGCGCCCAGCTCGTGGGCCTGCTCGATCACCGGCCGCAGGTCCCGCACCTGCCCGGAGGCGCCCGGGTACTGCAGCAGCACGCCGAAGACACCGCGCTCGGCGGCCTCCGCCGGAATGCCGCCGGACAGGTCGGCGACGACGACCTCGACGCCGGTCGGCTCGGCGCGGGTCTCGATGACGGCGATGGTCTGCGGGAGACAGTCGGCGTCGATGAGGAAGACCCCGTCCTTGACCTCGCCGACGCGGCGGGAGAGGGCCACGGCCTCGGCGGCGGCGGTGGCCTCGTCGAGCAGCGAGGCACCCGCGGTCGGCAGACCCGTCAGGTCGGCGACGACGGTCTGGAAGTTCAGCAGCGCCTCGAGGCGGCCCTGCGAGATCTCCGGCTGGTACGGCGTGTAGGCGGTGTACCAGGCCGGGTTCTCCAGGACGTTGCGGAGGATCACCGGCGGGGTGAAGGTGCCGTAGTAGCCGAGCCCGATCATCGGGGCCAGCACCTCGTTGCGGTCGGCGAGCCCGCGCAGCTCGGCGAGGACGTCGCCCTCCCCGCGCGCCTCCGGCAGGTCCAGCGCCCCGGCGCTCTTGATCACGTCGGGCACGGCGGCGGCGGTGAGTTCGTCGAGCGAGCCGTAGCCGACCTGGGCGAGCATCTTCGCCTGGGCCCCGGCATCGGGGCCGATGTGGCGCTGCTCGAAGGGGATGCCACGCTCCAGCCGGGAGAGTGGGATGCGGTTGGCGGTCATCTGCGGAGGCCTCCTGGTCGACTCGACCTGCGAGGGGTACCACTGCACGAGTACCCGGACGGCCTCCCCCTCTGTCATCTCAACCTGAGAGCTTCACCGGTCCGCCTGGGCGGCCCGGCTTTCACCGTCGGTGAGGAGGGGTTCCGGCACATTCCGTCCGACGCCCGCCCTGCTTTCCAGAGTGACCTCGTCCGTGCGGTACGGGTGCCTGAGAGATTCCGGGGAGGATTTGCTCCTTCGGCGCCTCCGGCCTTGCAGCGGAGGACTCTCCCGCACGGGGTCTGCAGCCGCTGTCAGCCTACCAGCGCGCCTCACGCCGGGCGTGACCCGCAGGACGCCGAGTGGCCGAGGCACGAGATGTGGCCTTTCGTTGTCTCATAGAGGACGTACGAGGAGTTGGAGGGCAGCGTGCAGTCCGATATCGATCCGCGGAGCCTGATAGGACGCAAGGCGTTCGACCTGGACGGAGCGAAGATCGGCACCGTGGACGAGGTGTATCTGGATGACGCCACAGGGCGTCCTGAGTGGGCCGCCGTGCGCACCGGCCTGTTCGGGCGCGACGCGTTCGTACCGCTGGAGCCCAGCGAGGTCGTCGACGACACCCTGCGGGTCCCCTACCACCGGTCTCTGATCAAGGACGCTCCCGACTTCGGCGTGGGGCGGCACCTCTCGCCGGAGCAGGAGCTGCAGCTCTACCACCACTACGGGCTCGACGCGTCCGCTCCGGGCAGCGGCCAGGACGACGGGGACGACGGCGACCAGGACTTCGGCCGTATCGCCGGGGACGGCGACTGATCGCCCGCGTACGCGTCCGCGTCCCGGTCCTCGGGTGACACCAGAGGCAGAGGCTCGGACGGCTCCAGGCCGGGGTCGTCCACGGGGAACGTGCGCACCCGCCCAGGCGCCGACCACGGCTGTTCGAAGCGCACGGTGACCTTCCCGACCCCGCTGCCCTGCACCCAGCCAGGTCCGAACTCCGCATGCCGGACGTCATGGCCCGGCACCCAGCGCCTGTGGCCGGGCTCCGGCGCCGCTTCCTCCGCCCCGGGTGGCGCTCCCCCATAGCCTTCGGCATGGGTGGGGGTCCCCCCAGTGGTAGCTGGGGGCGTACCCCCACCCGCGGTCTCCGGTTCCGCGCCGCCGGCCTCCGCTTCCGGCCCCGGTGTCTCCCCCGCGTGGGCCGTCTCCGCCGTCGCGGCCTGCGCGAACAGGTCCTCCTGCGTGAAGTCGGCGAGCCCGCTGACCCCGACGCCGAGCAGCCGTACGCCGCCCGTGGTGTCCACGGTCTCGATGAGCCGCGCGGCGGCCTCCCGGATCACCGCGGGGTCGTCGGTGGGCCCGCGCAGCGTCTCGGAGCGGGTGAGCGTCGAGAAGTCGTAGCGCCGGACCTTCAGCACGACCGTACGGCCCGACCGGCCCGCCGAGCGCAGCCGTCGCACGCACCGGTCGGCGAGCCGCGCGACCTCGCCCCGCACCCGCGCCCTGTCGTGCAGATCGACGTCGAAGGTGTCCTCGACGGACACGGACTTGGCGTCCCGCTCCGCGACCACAGGCCGGTCGTCGAGGCCCAGGGCCATGGCGTGCAGCGAGCTGCCGTGCGCTTTGCCCAGCAGCCGGACCAGCTCGTCCTCCCCCGCCTCGGCCATCTCACCCACGCTGTGGATCCCGGCCCTGCGCAGATGCTCGGCGGTGGCCGGACCGACGCCCGGGAGGGTGCGGACCGTCATGGGCGCCAGCAGCTCACGCTCCGTGCCGGGCGCAATGAGCACCAGTCCGTCCGGTTTCGCCTGCTCGGAGGCGATCTTGGCGAGCATCTTCGACCCGGCGAGGCCCACCGAGCCCGTGAGGCCGGTGACGGCCCGGATGTCGCGCCGCAGCCGCTCCCCCATCTCGCGCGCGGCGTCCGCCGACGCCGCCACCCCGCCGGCCTCGAGGTCGACGAAAGCCTCGTCCAGGCTCAGCGGCTCGACCAGCGGGGACAGCCCGTGCAGCAGCTCCATGACCGCGTCGCTGACCTGGCGGTACAGCGTGAAGCGCGGAGCGAGATAGGCGGCGTTCGGGCACAGCCGCCGGGCCTGGCCGGTCGCCATGGCGGAGTGCACCCCGAAGACCCGCGCCTCGTACGACGCCGTGGCCACCACGCCGCGCGGACCGATGCCGCCGACCACCACCGGCTTGCCGCGCAGGCTCGGCTTGGCCGCCTGCTCCACCGCGGCGAAGAACGCGTCCATGTCGAGATGCAGGATGGTCGGTGCGGACCTCACACCACCGATGCTGCCCTACGGCACTGACAACAGGCCGTGTACGGGGCTGCGGCGGGTCAGACGGCCCGGTTGCGGCGACGGGCGAGCTCGTCGGCCGGGTTGTGCCCGACGAGCGTCTCTCCGGTGTCCACCCGCTCGCCGTGAAGCTGGGACAGGGCGTCCTCCACGTCCCGCCAGACCACGCCGACCGCGATGCCGAAGATGCCCTGTCCGCCCTGGAGCAGACTCACCACATCGTCCGGGGACGAACACTCGTAGACGGTCGCGCCGTCGCTCATGAGCGTCATCTGGGCGAGGTCGGCTCGCTCCTTGGCGCGCAGGTGCTGGACGGCCGCACGGATGTTCTGCAGCGAGACGCCGGTGTCCAGGAAGCGCTTCACGATCTTCAGGACGACGACGTCCCGGAAGCTGTAGAGCCGCTGGGTGCCCGAGCCGTACGCCGGCCGGACGCTGGGTTCGACGAGTCCGGTACGCGCCCAGTAGTCCAGCTGGCGGTACGTGATGCCCGCCGCCGCGCAGGCGGTGGGTCCGCGGTAGCCGATCAGATCGGACTGGTCAGGGGCCACGCTGTCCGGAGCCGCTGCGCTGTGCCGCCGGATGGTGGGGTCGGACGCACGTCCGTGGAGCGGAATGGGACCGCCCGCCGCTGTACCGTCGCCGGTGCTGCTCACGCCGACCTCCGTCCTTGACCTGCCTTCTCGACGGTAGGCAGTCACCCCGGGTGCGTCAACGATCGCCACACTCGCCACGCCGAGTGATAATCACCCTAAGGGTGGTTTCTCGTGACCTCTTCGGGGGAAGGGCTAGCCGATTGGCCTGGCCGCGCGCCGGTCGGGCGGCCGATCCGGCTGATTCCCCGGCCTCCCCGGCCCCGGCTCACTCCCTGTTGGTGCCGAAGTCCTCGGGCGAGATCTGGTCGAGGAACTCGCGGAACTTCTCGACCTCGTCCTCCTGCTCGTCCGGGATGGCGATTCCCGCGTCGTCCAGCACACCGTCGCTGCCGTAGATGGGCGTGCCGGTGCGCAGCGCGAGCGCTATGGCGTCGGACGGCCTGGCGCTGACCTCGACCCCGCTGGCGAAGACCAGCTCCGCGTAGAACACGCCCTCACGCAGATCCGTGATGCGGACCTCGGTGAGAGTCTGGCCGACGGCCTCGAGCACGTCCTTGAAAAGGTCGTGGGTCAGCGGCCGGGCGGGCGCCATGCCCTGCTGGGCAAAGGCGATGGCGGTGGCCTCCCCGGGCCCGATCCAGATGGGGAGGTAGCGGTCGCCTCCCACTTCACGCAGGAGCACGATCGGTTGGTTGGAGGGCATTTCCACCCGGACACCGACGACGTCGAGCTCGTTCACACAGCAACCCTAGGACGTGCCCGGGCGGTTTGGGTAGTCGGGCCCGTCCTTCAGTGCAGCCGGCCCCGCAGAGCGGACTGTACGAGCGCGGCGTGCAGCCGTACGGAAAGCGTCGCCAGCTCGCGGGCCGTGGACTCCGCGTGATTCCTGGTCTGGGGGTTGCGGTGGCGCCTGAGCGGGGCCACCACCTGCTCGACGAGGTCCGCCTGCCGGTCGGCGGCGGCCTTCATGACCCGCAGGTGGCGGGGCTCGAGACCGAAGCGCCCGAGGTCGGCGACGAGCTTGGCGACGGAGACCGCCTCGATGTCGTAGCCCCCGTCACCGTCCGGCGCGATCAGGCCGTACGACTCCCACTCGGCGAGCTCGTCCTCTCCGACCTCGGCCGCGGCGAGGAGCTCGGCGCGGCCGACCCGGGCGCCCTCCGGGACCCCGGCGCCCTGCTCCAGCGCCTGGTCGAGCAGTTCACGCGGCCGGCCGGGGGCCGGGAGCCGGACCTGCTCGCCGCGCTCCAGGGCGTCGAGGTGCTCGCGGATGACCTTCAGCGGCAGATAGTGGTCCCGCTGCATGCGCAGTACGCAGGCGAGCCGCTGCACGTCCTCGGGGCTGAACTTGCGGTAGCCGGAAGGGGTCCGCCGCGGCTCGACCAGGCCCTCCGCCTCCAAGAAGCGGATTTTGGAGATGGTGACCTCGGGAAACTCCTCGCGCAGCTGCTGGAGCACCGCGCCGATGCTCATCAGCCCGCCGCCTGCCGGGGTGGCGGTGCCGGGACCGGCACCGCCCGACCGTGTCCGACGCATGGCCCTTCCCTGATCGGGTCGCCTGACGGGTCAGATGCCCCGCTGGCTGGCGTAGAAGACCAGCCGGTACTTGCCGATCTGCACCTCGTCGCCATTGGACAGCGGGACCGAGTCGATCCGCTCCCGGTTGACATACGTGCCGTTCAGGCTGCCGACGTCGGACACCGTGAAGCCGCCGTCGGGACCGCGGCGGAACTCCACATGCCGCCGGGAGACGGTCACGTCGTCCAGGAAGATGTCGCTCTGCGGGTGGCGCCCGGCCGTGGTCAGGTCGCCGTCCAGGAGGAAGCGGCTGCCGGAGTTCGGCCCGCGGCGGACCACCAGCAGCGCCGAGCCGAGGGGCAGGGCGTCAACGGCGGCCTGTGCCTCGGGAGACAGCGGTGGCACCGTCTGGCCCGTGGCCTCGGCCTCGTACGCCTCAAGACCCGAGATCGAGATGGTGGAGGTCGTCTCCGAGGAACGCTCGCCCGACGCCCCTGCGCGCAGCGGCGCTCCGCAGTTGGAGCAGAACCGGCTGGCCTCTGCATTCCGGTTTCCGCACCGCGTACAAACAGGCAAGGCCGTGAACCCTCCACCCGTACTTGAGGTTGATCGTTCCTCGAAACCTATGCGCCCGGATGCCGCAGGGTCAACAGAAGACGCGCCGTGACCACCCGGAATGTCGCCGCCGGAGCCCGCGATTTCGTCGCGGAACAGCGGCCGCTCCTCCGACGCGGCGCTCTCCTGGGCGGGACGCCCCGCGCGGTGGCGGGCCGCGCCGCTGCCCCCGCCTTCACGCGCGCTCTTGCCGAACAACTTCGCAAACAACTTCACGGGCGATTCCCCTTGACCGAAACAGACCCGCCCGTGGGGCAGGACGAAACCTCACTGCACGCACCCGGCCGACCCGGACACCTTCACAACGTCCGTGACCCTCAGACAGTTTCCACCACACACCACCCCCGTAGTGCGCCGACCCCCCGCGACTTCGCGCACCGGCCGCGCGGCCCCTGCGCGATCCCTTCACTGCGATGACAACCGAGCGTAGTCAGGCCGCTCCGCCGATCGCAAGGCGTCCACGACGATCCTCTCGGAGCGGGCGACGGACACCGTGGCCTGCTCCTTCTCCAGAGTCTGCACCACTCCGCCCGGGATGTTCAGCGCCGGTTCGAGGTCCTGCGGCTTGCCGATGACCTTGAAGCGGTAGGGCTCGGTGATCCGCTTCCCGTCGACCCGTACACCGCCCCCGGCGTCGGAGAAGTACGTGTCGGCCACAACCCGTACGTCGTTGATCTGGATGGCCTCCGCGCCCGCGGCCCGCAGCTCCTGGATGGCGTCGAGCAGCATGTCCGCCTGGACGGTCCCGGCGTCGCTCACCGTGATGGTGATGCCGGGCCCCTCGGCCGCGACCGTGCCCGCGAGCACGCCGAGCTGCTGCTCCTTCTGGACCGTCTGCTTGCGCGCCTCTTCGGCCTGGTCCGAGCTGTTCTCCAGCTCGGTGCGCTGGTTCTCCAGGCGGCGCTTCTCGTCCTCGAGGCGCTGGGTGCGGTTGTCGAGCTCGTCCAGGATCCGTACGAGGTCCTCCTGGCGGGCGCCGCGCAGCGCGCTGTTCTCGGTGGTGGAGCGCACCTGGATGGCCAGGCCGAGGCCGAGCACGAACAGCAGGAGGGCGACGATCAGTTGGGCGCGGGTGACCCGGGGCGGCCATACGCCTGCGGCCAGCCGCTGCCGGCCGGTGAGCCGCGCCTCTGGGGCCTTCGTTGCTTTCGGTGCTTTCGGTGCCTCTGAGGCCTCCGGCTCAGGAGAGGGCTGCTCGGCGGCGTCCTCCGGCTCCGGAGTCCGTCCCGCTTCCGGGGTCCGCTCCGCTTCCGGGGTCTGCCCTGCTTCCGGGGTCTGCCCTGCTTCCGGAGCCCCTTCCGGCTTCGGCGTCTCTTCGGGCTCGCCTTCCGGCGTTTCCGGGGTCCTGGGTGTCTCTTCGTTGCTCATCGGCCTCACGCCCGGAACACGTGCCGGCGGATCGCGGCGGCGTTGGAGAAGATGCGGATGCCCAGCACGACGACGACACCGGTGGACAACTGCGCGCCGACGCCGAGCTTGTCACCGAGGAACACGATCAGCGCGGCGACCACCACGTTGGACAGGAACGACACCACGAAGACCTTGTCGTCGAAGATGCCGTCCAGCATGGCCCTGAGGCCCCCGAAGACCGCGTCGAGCGCGGCGACGACGGCGATCGGCAGATAGGGCTCGACCACCGCCGGCACCTCGGGCCGGACCAGCAGTCCCACCACGACTCCCACGACGAGGCCCAGTACGGCGATCACGATGTGCCCTTCCCTGTGTCGGCGGCGCTCTTCTCCGCGCTCCCGGCTTCCGGCTTAGCGGTACGGACGATCAGGCTGGGCGCGGCAGGCAGCCGGACGTCGTCCTGCGCGTAGATGTTCGCGCGGACACCGTAGTTCTCCTTGAGCACCTGCAGGTACTGCCCGTCGGCGCTGCTCTGGAAGTCGGCGGCCAGGCGCTGCCCGTCCCCCACCGCGAGCACCGTGTACGGCGGCACCAGCGGTTTGTTGTCGACCAGTATGGCGTCACCCGCGGCCCTGATCGCCGACAGGGCCGTCAGCCGCTGGCCGTTGATCGCGATGGCTTCCGCCCCCGACTCCCACAGGCCGTTGACGACCCGCTGCAGGTCCCGGTCGCGGACGCGGCCGGTGTCGGTGAAGCCGCTGCTCTCCCGGGGGCCTTCGCCGCCCTCGTCGGCTTCCTTGGCGTCGTTCACGACCAGCTTCACGCCGGGGCCGTGCACCGGCGCCGCCCCGGCCAGCAGGCCGACGATCTCCCCCTCGCCGCCGCCGTGCTCCTCCAGGGCCTCGCGCTGCCGCTGCCCGACCTCATCCCTGAGCTCGTCCACGCTCTCCTGGAGCTTGTCCGCTTCCGAGGTGTCGCTCTCGATGCGGTCGATCAGCTCCTGCCGCTCCTTGGCGAGGGCCGGGGCCGATATCTGCGTCTCCGCGGCGCCTACGGTCACCACGGCCGCGGCGAGGACGAGGCCTGCGGCGAGCCCGAGCCGGGCGCGCAGGGTCTTCGGCAGCCCCTTGCCGCCTTCGGCTTCGTGCCGGGCGGCGGCCTCGACGTAGCCGTCGTCGAGGCTGTGGTCCATCACGTTGGTCAGCAGCGACATCGAGGCGTCGGGGCGCGAGGGCGGCGAAGCGGAGCTCCGAGCGGGGTGCTGCTGCGACATGCCGCACATCGTCGCACGTCGTGGCCGCTACCGCCGAATGGGGCCATCGACGCGCCGGTGCGAGGCACCGTGTCTGCGGCGCCCCGCACCGGGGCCGTATGGCGGCGCACCGATCCGCCGGCCAGGGCAGAGCCTGGGAGGGCTCCTACGGCCGGCGGACGGGTGCGTGGAGGTCAGCGGCCGGCGCTGTCGACCACCGCGGACCACTCGTCGAGGAGCGCCTGCGCCGAGGCCTCGTCCGGCCCCTCGGCCCACAGGTGCGTGACGGCCTCGGCCGGGTCGGGCAGCACCATCACCCAGCGGCCGTCGGCCTCCACGACCCGTACGCCATCGGTGGTGTCCACGAACCGGTCGCCCGCCGCCTCCACCACCGTCCGCATGACCAGTCCCTTCACGGCCCACGGGGTGGCGAGGTCACGGCGCTGGACGTGGGCCCGCGGAATCCGGGCGTCGATCTGGCTCAGCGTGAGCTGCGTGCGGGCCACCAGGCCGATAAGCCGTACGAACGCGGCCGTTCCGTCGAAGACACTGCTGAACTCCGGCACGATGAAGCCGCCGCGCCCGTCACCGCCGAAGATCGTCGTCTCGTCACGGCCGACGCGGGTGAGGTCGTCGGGCGACGTCGTCGTCCACTCCACCTGCGTGCCGTGGTAGGCCGCGACCTGCTCGGCGATCCGCGTCGTGGTCACGGGCAGCGCGACGCGGCCGCTGCGCCGCTCCGCGGCGACCAGGTCGAGCATGACCAGCAGCGCACGGTCGTCCTCGACGATCCGGCCCCGCTCGTCCACGAGCGAGATCCGCTCGCCCACGGGGTCGAAGCGGACACCGAAGGCGGCACGAGCGGACGCGACGATCTCACCGAGCCGTACGAGGCCGGCGCGGCGGGCGTCCGCCGTCTCCGTCGGCCGCGACTCGTTGAGGCCGGGGTTGATGGTGAGGGCGTCGACGCCGAGTTTGCCGAGGAGGCTGGGCAGCACAAGGCCCGCGCTGCCGTTGGAGGCGTCGACGACGACCTTGAGCCCGGAGTCGGCGACACCGCTGTTGTCCACGGCGCGCAGCAGCGATCCGGTGTACGAGTCGAAGACGCTGGCGGGGAAGCGCAGATCGCCGATCTCGCCGGGGAAGGCCCGCCGGTATTCCTGTCGGGCGAAGACCCGGTCGAGCTTGCGCTGGCCGGCCTGGGAGAGGTCCGCGCCCCGCTCGTCGAAGAACATGATGTCGACCGAGTCCGGGACCCCGGGTGACGTACGGACCATGATGCCGCCGGCGCCGCCGCGGGCGGTCTGCTGGCGGGCGACGGGCAACGGGACGTTCTCCAGGTCCCGTACGTCGATCGCGCTGGCCTGGAGGGCGGAGATGACCGCCCTCTTGAGAGCGCGGGCACCACGCGAGTGGTCACGGGCGGTGGTGACGGTCGAGCCCTTCTTCAGTGTGGTCGCATACGCACCGGCGAGGCGTACGGCGAGCTCCGGCGTGATCTCCACATTGAGGATCCCGGAGACGCCGCGGGCGCCGAACAGTTGCGCTTGGCCGCGGGACTCCCAGATGACCGAGGTGTTGACGAACGCGCCCGCCTCCACGGTCTTGAAGGGGTAAACGCGAACATTGCCCTGGACGATCGATTCTTCGCCGATCAGGCACTCGTCACCGATGACGGCACCGTCCTCGATACGGGCGGCGCGCATGATGTCGGTGTTCTTGCCGATCACACATCCGCGCAGATTGCACTGCTGCCCGATGTAGACGTTGTCGTGGACAACGGCCTTGTGGAGGAAAGCGCCGCTCTTCACGACCACGTTCGATCCGACGACGGTGTGCTCGCGGATCTCGGCGTCCGCTTCCACCTTCGCGTAGTCACCGATGTAGAGCGGCCCGCGGAGAACGGCGTCGGGATGCACCTCGGCGCCTTCGGCGACCCAGACGCCCGGCGAGATCTCGAAGCCCTCCAGATCGACCTCGACCTTGCCCTCGAGGACGTCTGCCTGCGCCTTGACGTAACTCTCGTGTGTGCCGACGTCCTCCCAGTAACCCTCGGCCACGTAGCCGTAGATGGGCTTGCCTTCCTTCATCAGCTGAGGAAAGACATCACCGGACCAGTCGACGGACACGTCGGCCTCGACGTAGTCGAAAACCTCCGGCTCCATGACGTAGATACCGGTGTTGACGGTGTCGGAGAAGACCTGGCCCCAGGTGGGTTTCTCGAGAAATCGCTCGACCTGGCCGTTATCGTCGACGATGGTGATGCCGAATTCCAGCGGATTGGGCACACGCGTCAGACATACCGTGACGAGCGCGCCCTTCTCCTTATGGAAATTGATCAGCTCCGTGAGGTCGAAATCAGTGAGCGCATCGCCGGAAATAACGAGGAAGGCATCGTCCTTCAGCGCTTCCTCTGCATTCTTGACACTGCCGGCGGTGCCGAGTGGCTTTTCCTCATGCGCATAGGTGAGTTCCATGCCGAGTTCCTCACCGTCGCCAAAGTAGTTCTTGACGAGAGAGGCGAGGAACTGCACGGTCACCACGGTCTCGGTGAGACCGTGCCGCTTGAGCAGCCGCAGTACGTGCTCCATGATCGGCCTGTTGGCCACAGGCAGCAGCGGCTTGGGCATGCTCGAGGTCATGGGACGAAGGCGAGTACCTTCGCCACCGGCCATCACGACGGCCTTCATGTCGGAAGCGTCCTCCTTGAAGAGACGACGGTCAAGCCGACTGCGCCCGTCCAGATGGGCCCTCGGTTCTCGCAAATCGGGCCCCGGCGTGCGGTAAGGCGGTCGAAAATACGGTGTAACCGCATCGGCGAGCTCAGTCGGCCGCGGCGTCCGCCCGCACGAGTCGGCGGACCTGAACCACGTACAGGATTCCTGCCCACCAGTAGAGCGTTGTACCCCATCCGGCGAACGCCCATCCGAAAATAGCAGCGAGTGAGGGGACCCAGCCACTTCCGTCACTCAGCAGAAGCAACGGGAAGGCGTACATGAGGTTGAACGTCGCCGCCTTCCCAAGGAAGTTCACCTGCGGCGGCGGGTAGCCGTGACGGCGGAGGACCCCGACCATGATGAGAAGGACCAGCTCCCGGGCCAGCAAAACGGCCGTGAGCCACAAGGGCAGGATTTCGCGCCAGGTCAGACCGACGAGCGTGGAGAGGATGTAGAGCCGGTCCGCGGCCGGGTCCAGCAGCCGGCCCAGGCTGCTGACCTGGTTCCACCGCCGCGCCAGCTTGCCGTCCAGGTAGTCGCTGACACCGCTGAGGGCAAGCACGAGCAGCGCCCAGCCGTCGCTCTTGGGGCCGCCGAACTCGGGCCGGAGGATCAGCCAAAGGAAGAGCGGAACACCAATGAGACGCGCCATGCTGAGGATGTTCGGGATGGTGAGGACACGGTCCGTCTGGACGCGCGTCTCCTGGACCTCCACCCGGGAGCCTCCTGGAAGAACGTGCCAACGATGCCCCCTGACCCTACCGGCAGGCATTGACGACCTGCACAGAGGCCCTGCCCGTCCCGCAGGTGGACGGGAAAGCCGTGCCCGGAAGCAGATACGGACGCAGATGCGGATACAGAAAAGCCGTGGTTCCCGGGTCGAATACGAGTATCCGACCGGGAACCACGGCTCAATGTTTGTTCGGCGGCGTCCTACTCTCCCACAGGGTCCCCCCTGCAGTACCATCGGCGCTGAAAGGCTTAGCTTCCGGGTTCGGAATGTAACCGGGCGTTTCCCTAACGCAATGACCACCG